>JANLGX010000489.1 GCA_024654005.1 Gemmatimonadaceae bacterium
CCGGCGGCATGTCCATTCCGGACATCCCCGCCATGCCGCCGGCCGGTGCCGGGGGCGGAACGATCCAGCTCACGTCCGCGCAGCTTCGGCAATTCGGCGTGACGTTCGGTTCCGTCGAGCAGCGCATGCTCGTCACCGCCCTCCGGGTGCCCGGCACGGTCGTCGTCGACGAGACGAGGATCGCGCAGGTGGCGCTCAAGTTCGGCGGATTCGTCGAGCGACTGCACGCGAAAGTCACCGGACAGTATGTGGGCCGAGGACGCCCGCTCATGGAGGTGTACTCGCCCGAGGTCCTGGCGGCGATGCAGGAGCTGCTCGTAGCCGCGGGACTCGACCGGAGCGGCGCCGGTGTTTCAATGCCGGGCGGCTCGACCGAGCTCTTGCCGGCTGCTCGACGCCGGCTGGCGCTTCTCGGCGTGGCGGACCGCGATGTCGAAGCTACGCTCCGCCGGGGCGCGCCATCTCGTACCGTCACGGTGTATTCGCCGGCCGGTGGGATCATCACGGAGCGGATGGTCACGCAGGGTCAGGCGGTGCAGGCAGGACAAACGCTGTACACCGTCGCGGATCTCTCCGGCGTCTGGGTGCACGCCGAGGTGCGCGAGACCGACGCAGCGATTCTGCGCGCGGGCATCGGCGCCGACGTGGAACTGGCGAGCATGCCCGGCAGGCCGTTCAAGGGCGTCGTCACCTACGTCTACCCGACCCTGGATCCGCAAACCCGCACGGTGACTGCCCGCGTGACCGTCGCCAATACGGGTGGTCAGCTCAGGCCGGGGATGTTCGCGACGGTACGCTTGCAGTCCCCGAGCCGACTCGCTCTCACCGTGCCCACCAGCGCGATCGTGCGAACCGGCGAGCGCACGCTGGTGTTCGTCGACATGGGTGGCGGACGCATCGAGCCGCAGGTCGTCGAGACCGGGCAGATCACGAGCGAGCTCGCGGAGGTGCTCACGGGGCTGGAGCCGGGCCAGCGGGTAGTGACGTCCGCGCAGTTCATCCTTGATTCCGAGTCGAATCTCGCCGAAGTCATGCGCAGCATGATCGGTCAGGGCGCGGCGGGAATGACTGAGATGAAAGGAGCAGACATGCCGGGCATGGACATGGGCGGCCGGCCGGCCGACAAGGGCGCGCCGGTGAAGCCATGACCAACCATGCGCCTGATCGCGCCGGTCTGCTCGGCCGGGTGATCGAGTGGTCGGTCGCGCGGCGGGGGATCGTCGTCGCCAGCGCGCTCGTGCTGTCGCTCGCCGGCATCTGGGCGATGGTGCGCACGCCCGTCGATGCGATTCCCGACCTGTCCGACATCCAGGTGATCGTGATGACGGAGTGGCCGGGCCAGGCGCCGCAGCTCGTGGAAGACCAGGTCACCTATCCGCTGGAGACCGAGCTGCTCAAGGTGCCGGGTGCGAAGTTCGTGCGCGGCATGAGCCAGTTTGGCCTGTCCGCGGTGTTCGTGGTGTTCGAGGACGGTACCGACCTGTATTGGGCGCGCTCGCGCGTGCTCGAGTATCTGAACAGCGTGCGCGAGCGGCTGCCCGGCGGCGCGATGACGTCGCTCGGCCCCGACGCGACCGGAGTCGGCTGGGTCATGCAGTACATCCTCGCGGACACCACCGGCACGCTCGACCTGTCGCAGCTGCGCGCGCTGCAGGACTGGACGGTGAAGCCGGCGCTGACCTCGGTGCGCGGCGTCGCCGAGATCGCGTCGCTCGGCGGATTCGAGAAGCAATATCAGGTGGAAGTCGATCCGACGAAGCTGCTCGCCTACGACATTCCGCTGGCAAAAGTCGTGGACGCCGTGCGCGCGTCGAATGAAGATGTCGGCGGACGCGTGCTCGAGATGGGCGGCACCGAGCTCGTCGTGCGCGGACGCGGGCGCTTCGCCACGCTGGACGACATACGCGGGGTGACCATCGGCACGGGGGGCGGCGGAACGCCGATCACGGTGGGCGACGTCGCAGTCGTGCAGATCGGTCCCGAGATCCGGCGCGGCATCGCGGAGCTGGGCGGACGCGGGGAGATCGTGACCGGCTGGGTAGTCATGCGGTACGGCGAGAATCCGCGCGCCGTCATCGACGGCGTCAAGGCGAAGATGGCGGACATCCAGGCGTCGTTGCCCGCCGGTGTCGTGTTCGTGAACGGCTACGACCGGTCGGGCCTCATCGACGCCGCCATCAAGACGCTGCGTGAGAAGCTGATCGAGGAATCGGTGATCGTAGGGCTGGTCACGCTCCTGTTCCTGTTTCACGCGTCGAGCGCGCTCGCCGCCATCATCACGCTGCCGGTTGGAATTCTGATGTCGTTCCTGGCGATGCGCGCGCTCGGTCTCTCCGCCAACATCATGAGCCTCGGCGGGTTCGCGATCGCCATCGGCGCGATGATCGACGCCGCGATCGTGATGGTGGAGAACCTGCACAAGCACCTGGAGCGGGAAGGCCCGCGGGCGGCATCTCTCACGCGTCGCGAGCGCTGGGACATCGTCCTGGCTTCGGCGCGCGAAGTGGGGCCGTCGCTGTTCGTCTCGCTGCTGATCATCACGCTCTCGTTCATTCCCGTGTTCGCGCTCGAGGCGCAGGAAGGCCGGCTGTTTCATCCGCTGGCATGGACGAAGACGCTGGCGATGGCCGCGGCGGCGCTGCTCTCTGTGACGCTCGTGCCGGTCATGATGGGCCTGTTCATCCGCGGCGGCGTGAAGCCGGAGGCCGCGAATCCCGTGAACCGCCTCCTGATCCGCGCCTACCGTCCGCTGCTTCGCTGGGTGCTGCGGCACAGGCTTCCCACGCTCGGCTTGGCGGCGGCGGTGCTCGTCGCGACGATCCTCCCATGGACGCGGCTGGGGAGCGAGTTCATGCCGCCGCTCAACGAGGGCTCGATCATGGACATGCCCTCGCTCTTTCCCGGCGTGGGAACGTCGCAGGCGAAAGCGATTCTCGTGCAGCGCGACGCGGCGCTGGCGGGCATTCCCGAGGTGGACATGGTCCTGGGCAAGATCGGGCGCGCGGAGACCGCGACGGACATGGCCCCGATGTCCATGATCGAGACGATCGCCACGCTGAAGCCCAAGCGGGAATGGCGGCGAGGCGTCACGTACGATTCGATCGTGAGCGAGGCGAACAACACCGTGCGCACGCCCGGCGTCGCGAACATGTGGTCGATGCCGATCAAGAACCGGCTGGACATGCTGGCCACCGGGATCAAGACGCCGGTCGGCATCAAGATCTTCGGCCCGAGCCTCGACACGCTGGACCGCATCGGCCGGGACATCGAAGCGCTGCTGCCCGCCGTGCGCGGGACCAACACCGTGTTCGCGGAGCGTGCAGTGGGCGGGAGATACCTCGATGTCACCGTCGACCGCGCCGCCGCGGCGCGCTTCGGCCTGACGACCGCGGACGTGCAGGCGGCGTTGAGCGCGGCCGTCGGCGGGGCGGAAGCGGGGCAGGTAATCGACGGGCGCAGCCGCTTCAGCGTGCTGGTGCGGTATCAGCGCGAGCTGCGCGACGATCCACGAAAGCTCGGCCAGGTGCTGATCGCGACGCACGACGGACAGCAGATCGCCCTGTCGCAGGTCGCGAGCATCGCGGTCGTGCGGGGAGCCGCGCTGATCAAGTCCGAGGACGCGGCGCTGAACAACATCGTGTACGTCGACGTGCGCGACCGGGACGTCGGCAGCTACGTCGGCGAGGCACGCGCATTGGTCGACAGGCGCTTGAGCCTGCCGCCTGGATACCGGCTCGAGTGGTCGGGGCAGTTCGAGGCGATGCAGCGCGCCGCCAGGCGGCTGCGCGTCGTAGTGCCGATTACGCTGGCGATCATCCTGCTGCTGCTGTACGCGAACTTCCGCAGCATGACAGAGAGTCTGATCATCATGCTCAGCGTGCCGTTCGCGCTGGTGGGGAGCGTCTGGTTCATGTGGGCGCTCGACTACAATCTCTCGGTGGCAGTGGCGGTGGGGCTGATCGCGCTCGCGGGCGTCGCCGCCGAGACCGGCGTGGTGATGCTGCTGTACCTCGATCACGCATGGGCTGCGCGGAAGGCGGACGGCGCGCTCACTTCGCGCGCGGACGTTGACGCCGCCGTGGAATACGGCGCGGTGGAGCGCGTCCGGCCGAAGATGATGACCGTGACCGCGATCATGGCGGGTCTGATTCCGATCCTGTGGAGTCAGGGAGCCGGCGCGGACGTGATGAAGCGCATCGCGGCGCCGATGGTGGGCGGGATGGTGACGAGCACGGTGCTCGTGCTGCTGGTGATTCCCGCTATTTATTCACTCTGGAAGGAGCGTCTTTTGCAACGCGAGGAGAAATTCAAATGAGACGAGCTATCGGAGTAGGCGTCCTGGTCATTCTCGCCGCATGCGGGCGAGCCGAAGATCGGAGCGACACGCCGGCGACGGCGGCTGACACGGGCGGGATGGCCGGCATGCCCGGCATGGGCGGCATGAGCGGGATGATGAGCGGCGGCATGCTGGAATCAATGCAGACGCACATGCGCATGCTGGACACGGCGAGCGCTGAGCAGATGCAGGCGATGCTGCCGGCGCACCGGCAGATGGCGGGAAACATGCTCGCGCAGATGAACCGCGAGATGCAGGGCATGAACATGACGGGGGATGCGCGGTGGACCGCGGTCATGGATTCAGTGCGGCAGGACGTCCTCCGCATGCCCGAGATGACGGG
>JANLGX010000491.1 GCA_024654005.1 Gemmatimonadaceae bacterium
GCGGCGGCAAGCGGTTCAAGCCCGACGTGCTCGAGGTCCGCGTCAACGGCCGCAACATCTACGAGGTGCTCGACCTCACGGTGGATCAGGCGATCCGGTTCTTCCCGCGCGAGGAAAAGCTCGGGCAGACGCTCTGGCACGTCCAGCAGGTGGGGCTGGGCTATCTCCGGCTCGGGCAGCCGGCGACGACGCTGTCCGGCGGCGAGGCGCAGCGGATCAAGATCGCGCGCGAGCTGTCGCAGTCAGCGAAGCGCAGCGGCCGCAAGCTGTACGTGATGGACGAGCCCACGACCGGATTGCACCTGGAAGACATCCGCAAGCTCGCGCTGGTGCTCGAGCGGCTGGTGGATCACGGGCACACGCTGGTGCTGATCGAGCACAATCTCGACGTGATCAAGCTGGCGGACTGGGTGATCGATCTCGGACCGGAGGGCGGAGATCGCGGCGGTACGATCGTCGCCACCGGCACGCCGGAGGAGGTGGCGCGCGTGCAAGAGTCCTACACGGGGCAATGGCTCGCGCCGCTGCTGGCCAAACAGGACAGACGCGAGCGCCCGGCGCGCAAGCGGAACCGCGCCGGCTGAGATCCGCTACAGCCGACCCCGCTGCATCCGCCGCATCGCCCGGGCGATCAGCCGGCGTGGCACGAAGCGCTGCGCCTGGACCACCAGCTTGTTCCGCGCCCCGGGAACCGCGACGCGCCACCCGGCCAGCATCGCGCGGTAGCCGAACTCCGCGACGTCGCCGGCGTCGGCCACGTCCAGGTTCGGGAGCCTGACGCTCTTCATTCCGGCGACCCGCGCAAACTCCGTCTCGGTGGGGCCCGGGCAGAGGCACGTCACGCTGATCCCGGAAGGCGCGAGCTCTTCCGCCACCGCCTGTGAGAAGCTGAGCACGAAGGCCTTGCTGGCGTAATACACGCTCTGCAGCGGGCCCGGGAAAAACGCCGCGGTGGACGCCACGTTCAGCACGTACCCCGCGCGCCGCTTGAGCATGGGCGCGATGAACAGCTTGGTGAGGTGCATGAGCGCGGTGACGTTCACCTGCACCATCGTGATCTCGCGCTCGATCGGAGTCTCGCTGAATTCGCCGCCAAGCCCGAAGCCCGCGTTGTTGACGAGCACGTCTATGTCGATGCGAGCGTCCCGCACGGCGGCGAAGATCCGCTCCGGCGCTTCGGGGTCGCCGAGGTCGTCGACGATCACGGTGGCGGTGATGCCGTGCTTGCCTTCCAGGGTGCCGGCGAGCGCTTCGAGCGCGTCGCGCCGGCGGGCCACGAGCACTACGTCGTGGTCGTGGGCGGCGAAGACTTTGGCGAGCTCGGCGCCGATCCCCGCGGAGGCACCGGTGATCAGCGCGGTCGGTCGTTTTCGAGCGTTGCTTGCCATGTCGGTCCGTGGCTCATGGTTCATGGTTCCTCCCGCAAACCATAAACCATGAACCACGGACACGGTTTTCTACGGCGAGCCGAGGTTGATGGCGAAGGGTCCGTTTCCATGGAGCTGAACTACCGTCACGCCGCGGGCTCCGCCGAAGTGCGGCAGCCGTGCCGGGGCGTACAGGAAATCGCCGGGTTGGTATTCGCGAACGGCGCTGGCGTTCACCGTACCTCCCATCCCGAGCCGGAATACTCCGGACAGCACAGTTATGTGCTCTCCCATGGGATGCCAGTGGGGCGGGAACTCGTAGCCGTCGGGAAATTGGAGTCGCAGCGTGTAGTCGCTGGTGCCCGCCGGATCACCGTGGATCACGGCCATCTTTGCGCCAGGCGCGAAGCCTGGAACGACGAGATCGGTCCAGGTGACTGCAGTCGCGGAGACGGTAGCCATGTTTCCGGCTTCGGCGACCACCTGAGCCGAGACTGGTTTGGAGTCAGCCGTCGCGCACAACGCGAGAACGATCGCGGCCGGAGCGAGCAGAGTTCGGTGCAGTCTGTGCGGCATTCCTCCTCCTTGTATCAGAATGGGACGGAAGCTTTCCTTCCTGGACAAAATATCAAGTGGACCGGCGGGTTGAAGAGGCACCCGCGAACCCTTTAGATTTCAAGGCTATTCCCGAGTAGCTCAGTTGGTAGAGCAGGTGACTGTTAATCACCGGGTCGGGGGTTCGAGTCCCTCCTCGGGAGCTTATTAATACCAGGCACGCTGATACGAAAAACGGGCACTGCCTCGACGCAGTGCCCGTTTTCCTGTTCTACCCCGCGGCCTATTGCCGGGATGGAGAGAGGAGCTGCGGCTCGTCCGATACGCAGCAACCGGAAGTGCAGGTCACCCAGGCGGGATCCTCCGCCAGCATCTGTAGCGCGATGAAGCCCGCGAACAAATTGAAGCCTGCTGTTCGGATCCCGGACTGAGTATTCGCTCCCATTCGCGCCGACGCCGGCGGATTCGGTGGAGGCCCGTCCGCGCAGCTGCGGAATTCGCCGAATGAGCTGTTCCAGGCGGTCGGGTGATTACACCCCACCTGAATCCCCTCGGACACCGTCACGTGGGCGTACGGCGGAGACTTGTCGACTCGCTCGATCACCCAGCGGCCGTTCGCGCTCCCCGTCACTGGAAACACATACAGGAGGTAATCGTACGGGCCGTTCTCGAGTCCGTACATCGCCTCGGTGGCGTTGCCCATGTTCTCCAACTTGCCGACCAAGGCGCCGCCCGCAACCGTTGGATTGGGACCTACGTTGCGCGCGCCGGTGTCCGCGTAAATCTGGACCCTGATTCGCTTTCGGAAGACCGGCCAGTTGCAGCGGGCTGCGCCGGCACAATCACGCTCGAATGCGCGCGGCTCGGACCACACCGCTGCGTTGCTGGCGAGGCGATGCAGGGAGTCGCCCTGGATGCTCAAGGATCGCACCGGTCCCGTATCTCCTCCGGGAGATGCGGCTGGACTGCAGCCCGCCGCGGATAACGTCACCACCGCGCCCACAACGATCCGTGCTTGCATGCCTCCTGGAATTCTCAACACGCCTCCTTTTTCAGGTTTATCGGGAATTCGCCTGCCTCATTTGCGACAATCTTTCCATTCGCGCAAGAGTGGGCTTCAGGGGGGCATCGGCATTGCGCCACAGCTCGACCACTGCGCGAGCCCATTTGGCGGCCGTATTCGCGTCGCCGGAGCTCGCGGCAAGATCGGCGCGCATCACCATGGCTCGCACCAGCATTGCCCATTCGAGAGGATGATCGAAGCTCGAAGGGCTTATTGTCGGAATCGCGTCGAGCGTCATGTCCAGGATACGAACGGCGGTCGCCGTATCGCCGAGGTGGAGCCGAAGCGCGGCCTCTCTCGCACTGAGATTGATGGACATTTCCCCGGCTCGAATTGCGGCCCGGTTCTTTGCGAGCGTGTCGAGCATGACTCGCGCCCGGGGGAGGTTGCCCAAGGCGAAGGCGATCTGCGCGCGCGCTATGAGGCTCTCGTCCCTCGTCGCCGTAGCCATCGACTGTCCGTTCGTGCAAACCGTCAGGTAGCTCAGCCCATGACTGAGCACGCGCTTGTGCACCTCCGCTCGTCGATCGGGCTGGACACTGCTCTCCATGAGCCGGCGCATTCTGGCCTCGGCCGAATTCACGGGCGGTCCACAAATCCCGAGAATCGATCGGCCTAATAGCTCCGCGCCGGCCCTCGCGACCGTCTGATCGAGACCGTCCACGCCGGCGAAGTCCGTCCAGAAATGCTGGAGAGCCGACTCGAACGCCGTCGCGCGGCCGGTGATACCGGCCAGCTTGGCCACTGACCGCCAGTTCGAATCGGACGGGACGCCGAGGGCGGCGAATATCGAATCTCCCAGTGTCCGTGCGGCAGGAAACCGCTCGAGCTTCAGCAGCACCCGGACCTGCGATTCTCCGATTGCGAGGCTCTCCGCCTTCGTCGCCGCCAGCTCCTTCGCGCGGATCAGCGCCTGAAGCGCACCCGCCTCCGCTGTCGGCCCGGTGCGCTCGCCCCTACTCTCCCGCACGGCCGCGAGCTCACGAAACGCTTCGGAGCTGTGCGGGAAGTTGCGCGTCCACGAGGTCGTTATTCCCAGCAGTACATCGGCGTTCCGGGACAGCGCCGCAGACCGGCGTGACTGCGAGAGTGGATCGCTTTCTCTGTCCCAATCCGGCATCGGGTACGGCGTGTAGGCAATGGTGTCCGCGACGAGAAGCGGAAGACTCCCGAACCCCGCAGGGCCCCCGGATTGCCGGGATCCTCTCCGATACTGGTTTCGACCGGTCGCAAACACGGGTCTTACCCAATCGAAGCGGGGAATCGCATACAGCCTGGGCTCGAGCTCGAATGCGCGTAAGAAAGCTTTTCCGGCAGAATGGTAACTGCTTCGAAAGCTCCAGCCGGACGGGCTTCTCCGGTCCCCCACCACTACGTTGTCGGCGCGCAGGCACGCGCCCAGAGAAAACCAGGCGACGGCTGCCATTGTATCCCGCCGGACGAGCTCACGATATCGAGGGCAGGCCACATCGTATTCCCGGTTGCCGAACGCCAGCAGCGCATCCGCGAGCAAGGCATCGCGCTCCTTCAGCTCAGCTCGAAGCGCTGCCGCGCGACGCGCATTGGCCGTCCAGCTCCGGTCGTCACTCGAATGCACCCAGTTGGCAACCTGTGCTCGGCGCAGCTGAGCCACGGCAAAATCGGGATCCGCTTCGGTAGCGAAGATCAGCTCCCGCTCGGCTGAGTCCAGCTGCCAGCGGCTCAGCGCCGCCACCGCGCGCATGTACGCCTGCCACGCGGGGAACGATCGTGTACCCGACTGACCGTCATCCACGCCCGCCGGCATAGGCCCGTAGGCCAGGAGCGAATTGGCGAGCGCGCGCAGCTCGCGCTCCGTGAATCGCGCGGAGTCGGCGGTGATAGTTCGCTCACCGAGCGAGCGCTTGCCTGCTACGTCGTACAGGTCCGCGTATACCCGGCTGACGCCGCCGTTCGTGGTCACACGCCCCCATATCAGCCGGCCAATGCC
>JANLGX010000492.1 GCA_024654005.1 Gemmatimonadaceae bacterium
CGAAGACCCGCGCCGCGGCTGCGCGCGTGAGCGCGGCGAATCCTCACGTGCACGTCGAGACGTACGACACGCGGCTGACGTCCCACAACGCGCTCGAGATCGCCGGCGATTACGACATCATTGTGGACGGCACGGACAACTTTGCCACGCGCTACCTCGTAAACGATACGGCGGTGCTGCTCGGCAAGACGAACGTGTACGCGAGCGTGCTGCGCTTCGAGGGGCAGGCGTCCGTGTTCGCCGCGCCGGACGGCCCATGCTATCGCTGTCTCTTCCGCGATCCGCCCCCGCCGGGACTGATCCCCAATTGCGCGGAGGCCGGCGTGCTCGGCGTGCTCCCGGGGATCATGGGGAGCATACAGGCGTCGGAGACCATCAAGCTGATCACGGGCGCCGGGTCGCCGCTCGTCGGCCGCTTGCTGCTGTTCGACGCGCTGGCGATGCGTTTTCGCACAATGGAGGTGCGCCGCGATCCCGAGTGTCCGATGTGCGGCACGCGCGAGATCCGCGAGCTCGTGGATTACGAGGCGTGGTGCGGAGCCGCCTCCGCCGCGCCGGCCGACGAGCGGCGCTCGGCGGTCGGAGAGATAACTCCCGCGGAGCTGGCCGAGCGCATCGCGCGCGGCGACGACTTCGAGCTGCTGGACGTGCGGGAGCCGTACGAGTGGGCCATCGCACGGCTGCCGGGCGCGCGGCACGTCCCGCTCGGCACTCTTCCGGATGAGATGCCTTCTCTCGACACGCGGCGGGAGACGATCGTGTACTGCAAGTCCGGGATCCGGAGCATGGCGGCCGCAACACAGCTCTCTGCCGCGGGCTTTGCCAAGGTGGCGAACCTGGCGGGCGGGATTTCCCGCTGGTCCGCGGAAGTCGACTCCTCCGTGCCCCGGTACTGACGCGCATGCCGGAAGCGCTCACGGACCCGATCGCGATTTTCAAGGACGCGTTCGCGCGCGCGCAGCGAACCGACCGCGCGCTGCTGCCCGAGCCGAGCGCGATGAGCCTGGCGACGGTGGGCGCGGACGGATCGCCCACGCTGCGGATCGTGCTGCTCAAGGGAGTGGACGAGAACGGGTTTGTGTTCTACACGAACCTCGCGAGCCGGAAGGGACGCGACCTGCGCGCGCATCCGCGCGCGGCGCTGTGCTTCTACTGGTCACCGCTGGATCTGCAGATCAGGATCGACGGGAGCGTGACTCAGGTCACGGACGAGGAGGCCGACGAGTATTTCGCGTCCCGGCCGCGAGGCAGCCAGATCGGCGCGTGGGCGTCGAGACAGAGCGAAGCGATCGAGCCGGCGGGCGAGCTGGACGCGCGCGTGGCGCGGTACGAGAGGGAATTCGAGGGGCGGGACGTGCCCCGGCCGGACTTCTGGTCCGGTTTCCGCGTACACCCGGAGCGAATCGAGTTCTGGCGGAACCGGGCCAACAGGCTGCACGACCGGACGCGGTACACGCGAGTCGGTGACGGATGGAAGGTCGAGACGCTTTATCCGTGAACTGGAGCCAGCAGCTAGCAGCCAGCAGCCAGCAGCCAGCAGCCAGCAGCCAGCAGCCAGCAGCCAGCAGCCAGCAGCTAGCTGCTAGCTCATTAGAATGTCTCCATGGCCGTAACCAAGGATTCAATCGAGACCGCAGCCGAGCCGAGCTGGTCCGTCGAGGATTCCCGCGTCCTCTACAACGTCGGGGGCTGGGGGGGCGGCTACTTCGAGATCAACGACCAGGGTCACGTCGTCGTCCGCCCCGACGCGTCGTCGCCCGCGCGCGAGCTGGACCTGTACGAGCTGGCGCTGGATCTCGAGGCGCAGGGAATAGGCATGCCTCTCCTGCTGCGCTTCTCCGACATTCTCCGCTCCCGCATCAGACTGCTGTCACGGAGCTTCGCCGAGGCGATCCGGGAGTTCTCGTATACCGGCTCTTACACGACGGTATATCCGATCAAGGTCAATCAGCAGCGGCACGTCATCGAGGAGATCGTCGAGTTCGGGCACGAGGACGGCATCGGGCTCGAGTGCGGGAGCAAGCCGGAGCTGCAGGCGATCCTCGGCCTGGCGACGCACACCGATCATCTGATCGTCTGTAACGGCTACAAGGACGACGAGTTCATGCGGCTCGCGCTGATGGCGCAGAAGCTGGGACACCAGGTCTTTATCGTGCTGGAGCAGGTCAGCGAGCTGGAGGTGCTGCTCAAGGTCGCGGACGAAATGGGCGTGAATCCCACCGCCGGCGTCAGGATCAAGCTGTACACGGAAGGCGCGGGCCGGTGGGCGCGGAGCGGCGGCGAGAAATCCAAGTTCGGCCTGACCACCGCGCAGCTGGTGAAGCTGATCGACCGGCTCACCGAGCTGGACCGGTTGGACGTGATCAAGCTGATCCACTTCCACCTCGGCAGCCAGATCACCGACATTCATTACATCAAGGCCGGGCTCCAGGAGGTCAGCCGCTTCTACGCCGAGCTGTGCGGCATGGGTCTCAAGATCACGCACGTCGACGTCGGGGGCGGCCTCGGCGTCGATTACGACGGGACTAACTCGACGGCGCACGCCAGCGTCAACTACTCGATTCAGGAGTACGCCGACGACGTCGTGTACACGCTGGCCGAGACGTGCCGGCGCGGCGGGCTGGACATGCCGCACATCATCAGCGAGTCGGGCCGGGCGCTGACCGCGCACCACTCGCTGCTGCTGCTGAGCGTGATCGAGGTGGAGTCGCAGGGCGACGTCGCGATTCCGGAGTTGAAGAAGGACGACCACCCGCTGCTGCACGACATGGTGGCCGAGCTGAAGCGCGTGAGCAAGCGGCGCGTGCGCGAGGTGTACCACGACGCGATCTTCGCCAAGGAGCGCGCGCAGGAGCTGTTCAACAGCGGCGTGCTCTCGCTCCGCGGTCGCGCGATGGCGGAGCAGCTGTACCTCGCCACGGTGAACGCCGTGGCGCGGATCGCCCAGCGCGACGTCGAGGAGTATCAGGACATCATCGAGGACGTCGAGGCGACGCTGGTCGACCGGTACTTCTGCAACTTCTCGCTCTTTCAATCGCTGCCGGACAGCTGGGCGATCGACCAGCTCTTCCCGATCATGCCGATCCACCGGCTGAACGAGGAGCCGACGCGGCGCGGAACGATTCAGGACGTGACTTGCGATTCCGACGGGAAGATCGACCGGTTCGTGGGCTCGCGCGATCCGCGGCCCAGCCTCGAGCTGCACACCTTCGACGACAACGAGCAGTACATCCTGGGGATCTTTCTCGCGGGGGCGTACCAGGAGATCCTCGGTGATCTGCACAACCTGTTCGGCGACACGAACGCGGTGCACGTGGAGCTGTCGGCCGACGGCTACGAGATCACCGACCTGGTGCACGGCGACACCGTGACCGAAGTGCTCGCCTACGTGCAGTTCCGCGCGCCGGATCTGCTCGCGACTTTCCGCCGGAAGGTGGGCGCCGCGACGGGCATAACCCGCGAAGAGGCCAACACCTTCATCGCCGATTACGTGGCCGGGCTCGAGGGGTACACGTATCTCGAGGGCGAAGCCGCTCGATAGTTCGTTGCCGCGGGTCAGGCGCACGGTCCGGGTCCCTTCGCTGGACCTACGCTCGCAAACTGCGCTCGCTAACACGGTCCTGTGAAGGGACCCGGACCGTGCGCCTGACCCCC
>JANLGX010000496.1 GCA_024654005.1 Gemmatimonadaceae bacterium
ATGAGGCGCTCGGCGCGTTCCAGGCGGCCGAGGCCAATCTCGCCCTGGCCGAGGCGCGGCTGCAAAAGACTACCCTCAAGGCACCGCTGTCCGGGATCGTGGGGCTGCGTTCGGTCAGCGTCGGCGCCTATGTCGCGCCCGGCCAGCGCATCGTCGAGCTGGCCGACATCAATACGATCAAGCTGGATTTCCGCGTTCCCGAACTTGCCCTGTCCAGCGTGCGCCGCGGCCAGCGGGTGCGCGTCACGCTCGACGCTCTGCCCGGCAAGGTTTTCGAGGGCGAGATCTACGCGATCGATCCGATCGTCGACGTCGTGGGCAGGGCGATCCGCCTGCGCGCGCGTATCCCGAATCCGCGAGGCGAGCTCTCGCCGGGCCTCTTTGCGCGCGTGCAACTCGTCGTCGAGCGGCGCGAAAACGCGCTGCTGGTGCCCGAATCCGCGATATTCGCCAGGGAAGCCAAGCAATTCGTCTACCGCGTCCTCGACGGCCGCGCCGTCCAGACCGAGGTGGTGCTGGGCAAGCGCCGCCCCGGGCAGGTCGAGATCCGCAGCGGCCTGCGCCGCGACGCGGTGGTGGTGACCGCCGGCCAACAGCAGATACGCGAAGGAGCGCGCCTCGAAGTTTCCCTGCCCGCGGCCCTGCCGGGCAGAGGAAGCTGAAATGGGGCTGTTCGAGTTCTTCATCCGCCGGCGGGTTTTTTCGACGGTGATGAGCCTGCTCATCGTGCTGGTCGGGCTCGTTTCCTACTCGCGGCTCTCGGTGCGGGAGTATCCGAACATCGACGAGTCGATCGTTTCGGTGAGAACCCAGTATCTCGGCGCCAGCGCCGAGATCATCGAAAGCCAGGTGACCCAGGTGCTCGAGGGCTCGATCGCGGGCATCGAAGGCATCGAGACGCTGACCTCGAGCAGCCGGCCCGAGGAAAGCCGCATCACGGTGCGCTTTCGCCTCGGCACCAGTCCCGATGTCGCGGCGAGCGACGTGCGCGACCGCGTGGGGCGCGTGCGCGGCCGGCTGCCCGCGGAGATCGAGGAGCCGGTGATCGCCAAGGTCGAGGCCGATGCTCAGTCGATCATCTTCATCGCGTTCACGAGCAACCGGCACAAGCCGATCGAGATATCGGACTACGCCGACCGCTACGTCCGCGACCGGCTGCAGAACCTGCCGGGCGTCGCGGAGGCACGGATCTTCGGCGAGCGGCGCTACGCGATGCGCATCTGGCTCGACCGCACGCGGCTCGCCGCCCATGACCTGACGGTGCAGGAGGTGGAGAACGCGCTGCGCCAGCAGAACGTCGAGGTGCCCTCGGGACGGATCGAAAGCCTCGAGCGCGAGTTCACGGTACTGTCGCGGACGGGCCTCACCACGCCGGAGCAGTTCCGGCAGATCGTGGTCAAGGACGCGAACGGGTTCCCGGTGCGCCTGGGGAGTCTCGCCAGGGTCGAGATCGGCCCGCAGGACGAGCGCCGCGTCACCCGCTTCAACGGCGAAAGCGCCGTGATCATCGGCATCGTCAAGCAGGCGACCGCCAATCCGCTGGATGTGTCCAACGAGTTGCGCAAGTTGATGCCGCAGCTCGTGAGCGATCTGCCGGCCGGAATGAACGCGACGATCGCCTACGACAGGTCCATCTTCATCGATCGCTCGGTCGAGGCCGTGTACACGACGATCGCCGAGGCGGTCATGCTGGTGGTGCTGGTGATCTTCCTGTTCCTGCG
>JANLGX010000498.1 GCA_024654005.1 Gemmatimonadaceae bacterium
CAGCCAGGATCTCGGGGTAGCGCTGCAGCATGGTGTGCGCGGCGCGCAACGCGGTCTCCGGCGCGAACGGCAGCGACGCCAACGCCGCCCATCCACCGAGGGTGCCGTCATCGGGACCGTACGGAACACCGCGTGCGGCATACCCGAACAAGCGTCGTCGCTCGCCGGCCAGGTCCGCCATCTGATTGTTGGGGCCATCGCAGGCCGTCAGCCCCCAACTGTGCTCATCGTAGCCGGTGAATTCGTGCGGGTTGCGCCGCGCGTACTCGCGCTGCACTTCGGTGGCGCGCCGGCTGTTCTCGAAGTAGTCGGAGCGTTTCTCGCGCATGAAGAGATCTCGAATGCCGCGGAAATCGATCCAGGCGTGCGCGAACTGGTGGATGAACAAGGGCCCGGCGCACAGCAGGTCATACCCGTACAGATGCTCCCACTGGTACGTCGCGGTCCAGGCCCGGTAGGACTCGCGCCCACCCTCGACCGGACAAGTCGGCGATCCAAGCGCCAGCACGTACAGCAGGATGGCTTCGCTGTAACCCTCCCAGCCGTAGTTCAGGAAGCCGCTTTCGGGTTTCCAGCCCATCTTGATCGTGCGGCCGCCGTCCTGCGACCAGCGCCAGTCGGCGCGCCTGTAGAGTGTGTCGACCAGACCGCGCAGCTCGGTTTCCTCGGGCGAGGGTGAGGCGAAGGAGCGGCCGGCGGCCAGCGCCCCGGCTAGCAGCAGCGCGGTGTCCATCATTGACAGCTCCGACCGCCAGACGCGCCGGCCGGAGTGCATGTCGAGGAAGTGGTAGTAGAACCCCTTGAAGCCGGTCGCGTCACGGCCGCCGCGTTGATCGCTGTCGCGGAAGAACCGCAACGCCGCGAGCGTACGGTCGACGGCGGCGGCACGTGGCATCCAGCCTCGCTCCACCGCCACGGGATAGGCCGACAACGCGAAGCCAACGACACCGATGCTGCACGGCGAACCCGGCCGGGAGGTGTCGGCGACCAGTCCGTTGGCCGGATTGACCGTCTCCAGAAAGTAGCCGAACGCGGCGCGTTGGATGTCGTCAAGCGTCTGCTCGTTCATCGAGAGCTCCGTCATGAAGAGTGAGTCGGTGGCGGATAGGCCGGCCGTTTGTCTCGCAGGGCACCCGGCAGCGCGCCAAACACAGCGCCGAGCCCGCCCGCGCCGCGACGCCACTGCTGGAAAGCGTCGAGCAAGGCCCACTGTCCCAGCGTCACGGTGCTCCGTTTCCAGACGCCGGCCGCGTACTTGTTCGCCTCGGACATCGTCGGATAGGTGTGAATAGTGCTGAGGATCTTGTTGAGTCCGAGCCCATGCTTCATCGCCAGCACGTATTCGGCGAGCAGATCGCCGGCATGCTCGCCCACGCAGGTCACCCCGAGAATCCGATCGGTGCCAGGCCGCGTCAGCACCTTCACGAATCCATGCGCTTCTTCGTCGGCGATCGCACGGTCGAGATCGTCGATGCCGTACACCGACACGGCGTGCGGGATGTTCCTCTCGACCGCCTCCTGTTCGTTGAGTCCGACACGCGCCACTTCGGGTTCGACGAACGTCGTCCAGGGCACGACGCGATAGTCGGCCTTGAACTTCCGGAAGAGGCCGAAGAGCGCGTTGACCGCCACGTACCACGCCTGGTGCGCCGCCGTGTGCGTGAATTGAAACGGCCCGGCAACGTCGCCGGCCGCGAAGATGTTCGGGTAGACCGTCTGGAGGTACTCGTCGGTCTGCACGGTCCGGGCCGGCGTCGTGCCGATCCCAAGCGCTTCCAGTCCATAGCCGGTGGTGTTGGCGACGCGACCCACGGCAACCAGGACGGCATCGAACGGAATCCGCACCTCGGCACCGTTGTGATCGGCGATCAGAGCTTTCTCCCCA
>JANLGX010000501.1 GCA_024654005.1 Gemmatimonadaceae bacterium
GAAGGGGTCCTTGCCGAGCGTGGAGAGGTCGGCCCAATACATCTCGTACAAGTCGACCGTGCGCGCCGACACGCCCTCGCTTTCTTTCCGCCGTCCTTCGTGCCGCTCCGTGTTGTACGCGCGCGCGCCGATCTTCGGCTTGTAGCGCGCGAGCAGCATGCGCATGTACGCGAGCCCGGCGTCGAGCCTGCTGGCTGCGGTCTGTTCCGCGGTTACGGCCTGTGACGGTGTCGGCTCCACCGATCGCTGCTCGGCCAGCAGCGTGCGGTATCCAACCGGCGACTCGCTGAACCAGCCAGTGATGCGCCTGATGAGCGACGGCCTTTGCTCGAACTCCCCGGCCTCGTACGCCGCGCGCGCGATGTCCGCGGACGCGGCCTTCGCATGCGCGGGATCGAGCGGGACCGAGATCGTTCGCGTCGCGAAGGGCTGGTACAGCGGCTGCCCGTTCGCGGCGGTGCTGCTGAGGAGCAGCGCCGCGATTGCGGCCTGGGAGTCGCCCGGCTTCTGGTCGGCAACGCCGTGGACGGCGATGACCGCGATGCGCTTCTCGTGCGATGAAGGCATGACATCAACGTTGCCTCCAAACCCGCGGGGGCGTAACTACTAGAACTAGTAGGGAGCCCTTCCAGGCCTGCGTGCCGGGCGGCTGATCACCCGTGCCCTCGCCCCGCCGCACGCCACTACCTATAGTAGTGGCGCCATGACGACCAGCTGGCTTTCACCTCTGCCGTCCAGGCCTTTCCATGGGCTCCTCCTCGCGGCGCCGCTCATATTCGTAGCGCACGTCGTGGAAGAAGCTCCCGGCTTCGTCACCTGGGTCAACGCGCACATTGATCGCGACATCACCCAGGAAATGTTCTGGACGGTGAACCTCACCGGTCTTGGGATCACGCTCCTAGTCGTGCTCTTCGAATGGGCGAGTCGCTCGAAGGTCTCGGCGATCGTTGCGCTGGCATGGCTCGGCTTCGTCATGGTCGGCAATGCCGTGCTGCACACAACCGGCGCGCTGATCGATCGAGCATACGCTCCCGGCGTGATCACCGCGCTGCTCCTGTACGTGCCTTTCTCCGCTTGGGTCATCGCCAGTGCCGTGCGGACGCGGCGGGTGTCCGCGTTTGCCGCGACCATCGCCGTCGTGCTTGGCGCGCTGCCGATGCTCGCGCACGGCTACATGATTCTCTTCCGCAGTACTCGACTCTTCTAGCGCCGATGCAAATAGTCGATCTCGAGGAGCAGCCCGCAGGCATTCGCGAGCAGGCGGCGCGGATGCTGGTGGACGAATTCGTCGAGCCGCGCGGCTGGCCCGCGATCGAGAAGGCGCGCGAGGAAGTGGTGGCCGTGATTCGCGACGGGTTCGCCCGCGCCGCGGTCGAGGATGATCTAGTCCTTGGGTGGATCGGCGGTCTGCCCGAATACCATGGCCGCGTGTGGGAGCTGCATCCGCTCGTGGTTCGCTCGGATCGCCGCCGGCGCGGGATCGGCCGCGCGCTCGTGGCTTCGTTCGAGCAGGAGGCGGCCCGTCGCGGCGCGCTGACCGCGACCCTCGGCACCGACGACGATTCGGCGATGACGTCGCTGGCGCACACCCGCCTGTATGACGACCTTCCCCGCCACATCACCGGGCTGCGGGACCTGGGCAGATCGCACCCATTCCTGTTCTACCGCAAGCTGGGATACGTCGTGACGGGCGTCATGCCGGACGCGAACGGCCGCGGCAAACCGGACATCTACATGTCGAAAGCACTGGGGGAAGAATGAATCACGAGCACGATGCGGGCGGTTCCAGGAGCTCGATGCACGGCGAACACTACCTCGAGCTTCTCATCATGGCGCTGTTGTGAGCCGCGCAGTCAATCACTGGAACATCATGCGATGCTGACCTACGAGGTCACCGCGACAGTCCGCCCCGACCTGTGCGACGAGTACGAGCGCTACATGCGCGAGCGGCACATCGCCGACCTGATGAGCACCGGAGCGTTCGTCGCGGCGAGCTTCAGCCGCTCGGCGGCCGGTCGTTACCGCATCAGATACGAGGCGCGGAGCCGCGAAAAGCTGGACAGCTACCTGGCGCAGCACGCGCCCCGACTACGACAGCATTTCACCGATACATTTCCCACTGGAATCGAGCTCTCCCGCGAGGAATGGTCGGTGCTGGAAAGCTGGACGTAGCATGGAGAAAGTGACGCCGGGACCGGGAGCTTCAGACCCGTCCCGGGAGCTGGCCGCCGACTACTCGGGGCGCGCGGCCGCGTACGCCCGCTATTGGGCGCCCGTGATCCATCCGATGGCGAACCCGCTGCTGAGCGGGATGTCGTTGAACGAGGCCACGAGCGTTCTCGACGTCGGGACGGGAACCGGAGCGCTGTGGCCGTTGATTCAGGCGGCCGCGCCGCGCGCGCTGCTGTATGGCGTCGACGGCGCCGAGGGAATGCTGCGCGCGGGTAACGATTCGCTGCGCGGTCGGGTGGCCGTGATGAACGCGGAGCGCCTCGGCGTCCGTCCGGCGAGCTTCGACGCGGCCCTGCTGCTGTACGTGCTCTTCCACGTTGCCGATCCGGTGCGCGCATTGCGCGAGATCCGCGCGGCGCTGCGGCCGGGCGGACGGCTCGGCATCGTCGTCTGGGGAGACGATCCGGGACTTCCGGGCCGGGAGATCTGGAGCGGGGAGCTGGACAAGGCCGGCGCCGCGCCGGATCCCCGCGACGCGTCGGTCATGCGGCAAGCCTGGATGGACACGCCACAGAAGTTGACCGATCTGCTGCAGTGCGGCGGCTTCGTCATAGACCGCGTCTGGAGCAATCGCTTCGTGCACGCCTGGGAACTCGACCAGCTGCTGGCGACGCAGACTCATTGCGGACTTCCCTCGCGTAGGCTGGAATCGCTGAGCGCCGGCGCAGCCCGCGAATGCACGAGCCGCGTGCGCGCGCGATTGGAGCAGCTCACGCCGGCCGAGCTGGAATATCGCGTCGAGGTTATCTACGGAATGGCGCGGCGGCCGGGATAGCGCTCCTCCTGCTCAGCGCGCTCCGCTCAATGCGCGCGAAAAGAACGGCAGCACCCGCGTGACGATCCGCTCGCGCACCTTGTCCACGTGGCCGCCCTGATAGATCTCCGCCTCGTGCACGATGCCCATCGCCGTCAGCAGGCTGTCCACGGCGCGCACGTTGGCGGGGATGTCGGGGAATCCGTCCTGCTCGCCGGCGTCGAGCGCGATCGCCATCCGCCGAAGCGCCGCGGCTGACTGTGGGATCGTCGCCAGCGGGTCGTTGCCCCAGAGCGCGGCGATCCCGGGAACGAGCCGCAGTGAATCGCCGTCCGGAGTCACGGGAAACGCGACATACAGTGGCGGGCGCGCGGTGTCGGGTGAGTAGAACGCCGAGCGCGCGATCACGAGCTGCGACCTGAACGGAGCGCGCGCGAAATCCTCCCGCGTCTTCACCGCGGCCGCGCCCCGCCACGCAGCGAGCCAGCTCCGCTCGAAGAACACCTCCGAGTCCAGGCAGCACGGGCTCATCGCATACACCGCGGAGTAGGTATCCGGATTTCGCAGCGCGATGCGGAGCGCGCCGAAGCCACCCATCGAGCTTCCCGCGATCCCCCGGCCGGATCGCGAGCGCACGGTGCGGTAGCGTCGATCGACCCAGCTCACGAGGTCGCGCACGATGAAATCCTCCCACCGTCCGGTCACCGGCGAGTTGGCGTAAAAGCTGCCCTCGAAAGCGTTCCGCGAGTTCGGCATCACGATGATCATCTCGCGCGCCGCGCCCGCGGCGAGCAGACTGTCCATCGCGAGCCGGATGTTGAGCCCTTGCCGGATTCCCGAGATGAGCTCGCGATCCGCGCTGGCGAAGCCGTGCAGCCAGTACAGCACCGGATATCTGCGGCGCGGCTCGCGCTTGTAGCTCGGGGGGAGATACACCGACACCTGCCGC
>JANLGX010000503.1 GCA_024654005.1 Gemmatimonadaceae bacterium
CGGGCTGTTTGTCGGCGCGTTCATTGAGACAGGCCACGGAGGAGACGACGATGTCTGAACTGAAGGCGTATCACGCACACTGCGGCGGGATCATCGTCTGGGACCGCACCGTCCGCCGCTGCGACCACTGTCAGCAGCCGATCACCGCATACAGCCAAGTCTTCCAGCTGTATCGCCCTGACCGCGCCAGCCTCGCGCTGGCTCACCGTGCCGGACGAGCCGTCAGCCAACACGGCCCGGAGGCATCCTAATGAACCGCCTCGAATCCGTTGATCGTGTCGTCGGGCGGGTGCATACAGTCGTGCCACTTTTTACGCAGTGTGCGGCGGATTTGAGAATCGCCGTGATGGCCCGTTGCTGTGACCGGTTCGAGGAGACGGTCGCGGATTTCCTCGATCGCCCAGAGCAGTGCGCCGCGTTGCGTTCTCAGATCGAGGGCCTGATGGACCGACTGCAAGTCATCTCGGCGCTGGTGCTCAAGCGCGAGGGCGATTTAATCGGTCGGGTATGAGAAGTATGGCATCTGCGGCGTGGATGGTGACACGCGCGACGCTCAAAGCAGCAGGGCGCAAAGCAGGCTCTTTCGACGGATTGAGCGATGTTGCTTGCGCACGTCGGCGGGAATCCTCGGTCAGGGCGCGTGCTGCCTCCGGGCTGAAGGTGAGAATGCCAGCCGGGTCAGAACCGGCCAGATGCCTCTAGAAAGGGAACGGTGATGTGGGACGTCGTGCATCTCTTCATGCTACTGGCGCTCTGCGGTGTTGTGGCGAGTCTCTACTTGCTCTGGGTCGTCTGTGACTGCGCGCTGGATCACATCTCGGCATGGTGGCGATCATGGCGGGCGGTGTCCTTGAGCGCGCCGGGGCCGGAGAGCGTGAGGAGGCGAGTGTCATGAACACCATCGAGACGGAACGCGAAGCGATTCGTAGCGTGCTGCTCGACCTCGCGCGGACGTGCTTCTCGGCAGAGGAAGCCTGGAAGATGGCCGCGCGCTGGAGAGGCTTAGCCCGCATGTACGACGACGCGGCCACCGAAGCCGTGAAGCGAGCCGAAGAGATCAACCAGGCGAACGAGGCGCGACCGCCCTTGTTCAAGGACTGCCACCCCATCTAACTGGAGCGGGGTGCGAACGCGTGTGGTCGCCGAGCGCGGGGCAGGGTCGATCGGCGGCAAGTTTTCAAGGAGGAATGTGATGCCGAAAGTATCAGAGATGCGCGAGAGCAAGTTCCTGAAAAAGGAGGACGTCGGCACAGGTGCGTTGCTGACGGTGGAGAGCATCGACCAGCACAACGTGGCCAAGGAAGGCGCCGATCCGGAAATGAAGTGGTGCATGAGTTTCGCGGAATGCGAAAAGCCGCTCGCACTCAACAGCACGAACATTCAGCGATGCCAGAACATTTTTGGTAGCGATGATACCGACGACTGGACCGGCCACAAGATCGTGCTCTATAGCGATCCGAATGTGTCCTTCCAGGGCAAGCTCGTCGGCGGCATCCGGGTCAGGGCGCCAAAGACGGCGACGAAAGCGGCGGCTGTGAGCAAGCTCGCCAAAAAGCCGTTGCCGGAACCTGAGCCGGAAATGGTTGAGGCAGACGACATTCCGTTCTGAGGCCCATCATGCCACGAGTCTCTGAGATGT
>JANLGX010000504.1 GCA_024654005.1 Gemmatimonadaceae bacterium
GCACTGACGCACTGGGCGTCGCCTACGGCTTCGAGCTGCTGAACACCGGCGCTGTACGGAACGTGCGCGTCAACGAGAATCGCAGCGCGATCTCGGCGCAGCAATACGTCGGCACCGCGACGGCGGCCGAGGGCCTCGCCGTCGTGCTCGTCCACCCAATGTGGTTCGTCAATGTGACCAAGTGGTCGCCGAACCACTTCGCTGGTGCCGAAGGAGTGGCCAACGGCGCACCCACCGCGACGTATGTGCGCGCGGCGTTTACGCCGACCGTGCGCGGATGGGACTTGGGCATCGGCGTTCAGTCGTGGACCGGTTCCGCGGGGATAGCCGACAGCGCCGGCACGGGGTTGGACATGCGCGCCACCAAAGCGCTCGCCTTTGACGCTCAGGCGCAGGGCGCGGTCAGGGGAATGCCGCTGGGGGTCTATCTTACTTACGGCACGTCCGACGCGACCACTTCGGGCTCGACCAGGAACCTCTTCAATTCACGGGGGCGAGACCGCTCCGCTACAACCCTGACGGCCGAACTGGGGGTGCTTAAGGATCCCTTCCTGACCGTGCTCGGCGGTTATCGCATTGGTGATACCGGTGGTTCCGCGGCGAACAGCGACGATAACGCGGTGACCTTCGGCTTGAACTGGATGGTCTCGCAGAATGTCGGCCTGCACTGGATCTTCAACAAATTCAGTGGCAGTGCCTATGCGGCCGGGCAGAACCCGATGAAGCCCGGCGGCACGGGCGACATGTTGAACACGCTGATGCTCTCCGCAGGGTTCTGATCGGCTCGGCTGGACGACTGGGTTGACTCGCCGACCCCTGCGGACTGCTTTTCCGTTGGGGTCGGCTGGCCATCGTCACCAGCGACGCGCGCCACTGCCTAGAAGATCACGTCGAGCCGCATCCAGAGCGCCGCCGGCCTGGGTCGCATGCCTTCGGCACTCGCGCGTTCCGAGGCGTACAACTCGCCTTCCAGGACCAGGCGGACGTTCTGTCGAACCAGCGCCACTATGCCAGGTGCGATGCGCGTACTCTCGCTGGCGCCGCGCGTGAAGCCAGTACGACGGGCCTCGTCTGACCCCGCGTCGAACTGCTCGACTTTGAGCGACCCGATCAGCCAGGGCAACACGAGATACTCGGCCTTTCCGAAGAGGCTCGTCATGGCGGAGGCGATGCCCGTTCCCCAGGGATCGTCGTCACGTCGCCGCACTACGCCCATGCCAGCGTCGAGCGGCCCATTCAGCACACGCACCGTCGCACCGAACGAGCGGTACGCGTAGTTTCCGCCGGCTGTCGCAGGTGCGGAACCGACATGGCCAAAGTGCTCGAGGATGATTGCGCGGTCGAGGAGCTGACCATGGCCCTTTGGGCGCGGCCCAGCGCCACTGTCGTACTGTCCGTCGAGGCGCAACCCACCCCACTTGTAGCGAATCTTGAAGAAGAAATTCTTCGGTGCGCTATCGTCCTCGTCCGCACCCGAGGCGGGCTGCCCAACGGCGACGCTGTAGTATCCTCGGCCACCGATCAGACCGTTCAGCTCGATCGCCTGGTGCGGACTCGTCAGGGTGAATTCGTTAGGGGCTCGTAACTCGCTATTACGTACGGGATCGGAGAGGCGAAGGTCGGCGATGCTGAACTCCTGCCAGAGAAACGGGAGCCTACCCGCCTGGTCGATAATGCGATCGGCGAACGTGAATGGAATGGGGTTCTGCTTCCCCACCCACAGGTTGAATGCGCGGCGTGGAAGCCATGGGAGTGGATCCTGAAACCCCGCTCTTGCCTGGGTAGCGTCGAGCCCGTGCTCCTGGCTCCACTCCATTTCGAGGAAGACGCTTATCCCATCGCCGAGCGTGGAAGCAGCGAGCAGCGACACCTCGTGAGGAAATTGGAGCGCCCAGCCGGATCGGCTTCCTGTGCCGCGCCTCACCACGGCATCGGACTGAATGCCGATCGCGATGGGCGGTATCGCGGGAATCTCACCCGGCCAGATGGCGCGCGGCCAGAGGTCCTTCCACGCGTCGTCGCCGAGCGGGACGCCCGCATCGCGCTTGATCAGCGCGCCGTTGTCGGGAAGGCGATAACCGTTCAGGCGAAACGCTTCCCCGAGCACGTTGAGTTTCGGCGCCGCGGTGTGGCAGGTGGAGCATGTGGTGTGATATTGCCTGGCGAACGCCGGGATGTGCTTCGCGAATGCAATGGAAGGATCGGCCGCGAGGAACGCTGCGGTGAATAGAACGGGAACGAGCGGCCGGACGCGTGTCATCGCGGGTGTGACCTGTCCGTCGCGCGCGGCGGTGACGGGGAGCCCAAGGCCAGCGACAGATCGACGTGCACGTCCCCGCTTGCGGGAACGACCACGAGTCGTTCGATCGTCCGCAGTCGCCGATGCCAGGTGCGAAGGCGATAGGTACCCGCCGCAACACCTTCGATGCGGAACTTCCCGGCGGCGTCGGACACGGCGCGGTAGGGCGAAGCGACCGCGACAACGTATGCTACCATCTCGGGATGGACGTGGCAGAGTATCACATGCGCGCCCTCCTCGCGGAAGGTAAAGCTGCGTCGTTCGGTCTTCGGATAGGTCCCAAGATCGAAGCCGCCGGTACTCCGACGCGGGCTGAACACATTGTGCATGATCGCGTCGCTGTTGGAAAAAGACACCGTCGACCCGGGGGTGATGGCGATGACCTGCGGCACGAAGCGCAAGTCACGCTGGTCCATCTGAACCGTCAGCGGGGGGAGAGCCACGGCCGCCGGTGCCGTTGGAACCAGGTAGACGACGACACCGCTTATCCCCGCTGCGGGCACGGTAGCCTCCCCGTGAATCGTGCTGCCCTGCGCGTGGGCGGTGGCTTGCGCCCACGCCACAGCGCACACTGCGAGAACTCGGTGATTCATCCGCTCTGCTCCTCCGGATCCGCTGCGTTCATGTCAGCCAGCCATCGGTGGAAGCTTCGCCGGCTGACCCCGGCCGCCGCCGCCGCGCGCGAGATATTGCCCCCGTGTTGCCCGAGCAACTGTGTAACGTACGCCGCGTGGAAGATCCGCCTTGCCTGGTCCTGCGCCTCGGCGTAGGAAGTGGGCCACACGGCGGATTTCGCTTCGCTCGGCGAAACACCGTACCGCAGCACCCCGCCGAGGTCCTCGACGCTGATACTCCCGTCGTCGTCCAGCACCACGAGGCGCTGCGCGACGTTGCGCAACTCTCGGGCATTCCCCGGCCACGTGTGCCGCTCGAGGACGGTCCACGCCTCCGCCGTCACGCGCGGCGGAGGACGGTGCGCCTTGGCGGCGAACTCCTCGAGAAACGCGTTCATCAGCACCGGCACGTCGCCCGCACGCGCGCGCAGCGGGGGAAGGGCGAAGTGCACGACGTTGAGCCGGTAAAACAGGTCCTCCCGGAAACTCCCGTCGGCGACCGCCACTCTGAGGTCGAGGTTCGTGGCCGCGACTACGCGGATATCAAGATCGATCAGGCGGGAGTCGCCGAGGCGGCGAATCTGTCGCTGCTCCAGAACGCGCAGCAGCTTGGCCTGGAGGCCGGTGGAGAGATCGCCGATCTCGTCGAGAAATACCGTGCCGCCGCTGGCGCTCTCCAGAAGACCCTCCTTCCGCTGTACGGCTCCCGTGAACGCTCCGCGTTCATGTCCGAAGAGCGTGGACTCGAGGAGACCCTCGGGCATCGCCGCGCAGTCCACGGCGACGAGCGGCCGATCGCGCCGAAGCGAGCGCGCGTGGACGAAGCGGGCGATGAGTTCCTTCCCCGTGCCGCTCTCCCCCGTGATGAGCACGTTCGCGTCGGTGGGGGCTACCTTCGCCGCCTGCTCGAGCAAGCGCGCCATCACCGGGCTCGAGCCAAGAATGACGTCGCCGGTCCGCGTGTGCGCGACCTGACGCCGCAGTGATCGGTTCTCCACAGTGAGTGCGCGGTACCGCGCCGCGCGCTCGACGGCGACGAGCAGCTGGTCGGCAGTGAATGGTTTCGTGAGGTAGTCGAACGCTCCCTCGCGCACTGCGGCCACAGCCGACGCGACGGTGGCGTACGCGGTCATCACGATGACGGGACGCGCCGGGTCGTCCGCGACTGCCGCGGCGAGTATCGTCATCCCGCTCGTTCCTGGCATTCGCAAGTCGGTGATGATGACGTCCGGCTTCAGATCGGCAGCCATTTGGCGGAACCGTATCGGCTCCGCAAGGGTGGTGCACGCGTAGCCGGCGTTGGAGAGGAGACGCTCGCAGTTCTCGAGCATCGCCGACTCGTCGTCGATCACGAATATGCGGGCTCTTTCCACGTCGCACCAACAGCTTGCAAAGGTATCGTGACAACGAAGCGGCATCCGCCGCACGAGGGGCTATCGAGCCGAATGGACCCGCCGTGCCGGTCGACGATGCTCCGGCAGACAGTGAGTCCGAGCCCGGTGCCGTGGCCCACCTCCTTGGTGGTGAAGAATGGCTCGAATACGCGTTCCCTCAGGGCGCGCGGGATGCCGGCGCCCGTGTCGCGCACCTCGATTTCGGCCGCTCCGCCGCCCGTGCTGCCGCGGACCGTCAGCGTGACGGTCCCGTCCGGCGGTGTCGCGTCGGCAGCGTTGAGGAGGAGATTGACGATGACGGTTTCGATCGCCTTTTCGTACCCGACCACCACCGGCACGGGTGGTTCGACGGTTACCTCGAGTCGCACCTGGTGCGTCGCGAACGTCCGGCGCAGCAGCGCGGCCGTATTCTCGGCGAGCATGTCGAGGGCGATCGTACCGGCATCCTGCTGATCGTCGCGCGCGAAGCGGAGGAGGCTCGTCGTCAGTTCCGCGAGCCGTGTCACGTGCTGTTGCAGCATGTCGACGTCGGCGGCCAGAGACGAGTCCTTCCACCGGGTCCTTATGTCGTTCTGCATGCACTC
>JANLGX010000506.1 GCA_024654005.1 Gemmatimonadaceae bacterium
CGGGCTCCGATGGGGCGCTGGTTCGCTTCAATGATCCCGATCTCCGGCTCGATCTCGGCGCTATCGCCAAGGGCTACGGCATCGACCGCGCCGCCGACGCGCTGCGGCGGCGCGGCGTACGGCACGCGATAATCACGGTCGGCGGCGACCTGTACGCGCTCGGCCGGTCGCCCGAAGGGGAGCCGTGGACCGTCGGCATCCGCTCGCCGCACGACCGGGACGAGCTCGCCTCGACCCTGCACGTGAGCGACCGCGCCGTTGCCACGTCGGGCGATTACGAGCGCTTCTTCAGCTGGCGGGGCCACCGGTACCACCACCTGATCGATCCGCTGACGGCCGCGCCGCGAAGCACGCCATTTCACAGCGCGACGGTGCTCGCCGACCGGTGCATGGACGCGGACGCCGCGGCCACGGCGGTATTCGGGCTGCCGCGTGCCGCCGCGCTCGCGATCGCGCGACGGCTCGACACCACCGCCGACGTGATTCCACTGACCTGAGCCAGGGAGCTGCCATGAAGACCGTCAACGCGTACTGCTCGGCGTGCGATCAGGAAGTGAGGCTCGTGCTCACCGACGAGCCGATCGCCGATGACCCCTCGCCGATACACGATCGGGAGGTTGTGTGTCTCGAGATCGGCGAGCACTGCACCGGCGCGATGTGTCCGATCGGCGCGGTTCCGCCGGTTGTGATGGCAGCGCGGCTCGTCCGGAACGGATTGCAGACCACGATGCAACCGATAATGACGGCGATGTGCCCGGCGTGCGACAGCCGCGCGGACTTCGTGATCGTGAGCAAGGAGTACTGCATCTGCTCCGTGTGCGGCACGACGTCCAAGCGGGAGAGCATCTTTCCCAAAGTTATGTGCTGATACGCTGAGGCTCGGCGCCGCCCGGCGGCTCAACCGTTGGGCGCGTCCGCGTTCTTCGCGAATTCGATCCAGTGGTTCCAGGGGATCGAGTTGGCGCTCGACGTGAGCTGAACGCGCAGGCCGTCGACGTCGGTCGCTTCGCCAAGCATCACGAGGGCATGATCGCCGGCGCCGAAGATCGACCAGACGTCGTAGCCCTCCGGGCTCGCGGCGACGAAGCGCCAGTGGTTGAACTGCCCGTAGTCCCTGCCGACCTGAAATCCAAGCAGATCACCGCCGTATAGCGCGGAGTCGACCGCGTCGGCGTACTGCGACCTGTCCGCAACTTGGAGCACCTGTCGCCGCTCGCCCGCGTGATTGACGACGATGGCGACTCCAGGCTCACCCGTCGGCTCGATGCGCCAGCTGGTGGGCAGGTACAGCTCAAAGGGCGCGGGGAATTCCGGCGGCGCGAACTGGGCGAAGCCCCAGTCAGGCCGGACATAGTGTTTGTGCTGGAAGTCGTCGAAGCTCAGCTCGATGCCGCCGCCGAGCAGCTCGCGCAGAGCGGGAACGGTGGCTTCGACCGCGTCGTCCGGAATCTCGCCGCTTTGAAGCCAGCGGTCCGTGAGGTCGCCGGCGAGCGAGCGGATCGAGCTCCCAGCGTCGTCGGGATCAGGTGGGGTAGACAACTCGCTTCTGCTGGACCGAGCGCTGGAGGTAGCCCTCTCAACCCGGGCGCACACGCGTTCGCGAGCGTTCCTCATAGCGCGCGGCTACGGGAATTCCATCGACGACGGCGGGGCGATACTTGCCGCGCCTGGCAAGCTCGAGCGCCATGTCGTCAACGATACGGCTGCCTGATCGCTGGAGCATCTCGACGCTCAGCACCGCTCCCGTGGCGCTCACATTGACTCCAACACGGTAGCGACCCGCTCGCCGTATCTCCGCGAGGTCTTGCGCGCTCAAAGAGCCAAGTGGCGGGGGAACGCCCCGCTCGATGCGCGTCACCGGACACGCCTGTGATCGAGGGAGTCGGAACTGGATTGGATCGCCGGGAAGGACATGGAGCCGAACGCTCCATGGCCCCGGCGTGGGAGCCTGCGTACGCAGGTACTCCTCGATTCGGCGCTGGATACGCGCTTCATCGTTCGTCTCGGTCTCGTGACCGATGACTTCCACCCACTCTCGCTGTCCGTCGGAGGCGAAGCGGACGGAGAAGACGACCTCGCCAGGCATTCGCGCTACCGCACTATCCAGAGTGAGCGCTCGGCGAAGGCCGTCGACATCCACGATCGCCGCGACCTCGGGGAGCTGTCGCGGCGCGGTCGCGAGCGGGCAGCTGGCTTGTTGTAAGGCGCGGGCGTCGAGCGGGGAGAGGCCGCCGGTCA
>JANLGX010000507.1 GCA_024654005.1 Gemmatimonadaceae bacterium
CAGTGACACGCCGTGGTGGGGCAGTGGGGGCGGCATGCCGCCCAATCCGCTCGGTGGGCAGGGCGAGTTTTCCGATCCCTGGGGACAGCAGAACGAGCAACTGACCAGCGACTACATTGCCAGCCTCTTAGCTCCGGCGAATACCGGCCCTCTCCAAGAGTACATGGACATGCTCAAGGAGCAGCAGGGACAGGCGAGGGCCAGAGCGCAAACGTACGCGGACACGCTCAACACCCGCATCGACGAACTGAATCAGACCCCGTATACCGCGGGCGACGAAGCCGTGATGCGGGCGAAGGCGTTTGACTCCTTGGAGAGACGTCGGCAACAGACCCTCAGGGCGGCTCGAGAAAACGTGTACGCGCGCGGGTTTGAACCGACCAGCGGGATTGCGCGGGAGTACGCAGAACAGCCGGGACAGTCGCAAGTCGCCGACGTGAATCGGCTCTTTGAGGAGAGCCGGACGGGCATTGAAAGCGGCCTCCTTGAATCGTCGATTGCGGAAGGCCAGCGCCGGAAGAATCTAGCCACCACACTGCAGGGGCTCGTGCGGCAAGCCCTCAACGGCGGCGACATGACGGCCCTCGATGAACAGTACCGCATTGTACAGATGCAGGACTTCATCGATCAACAATCGTTGGGCCGGAAGAAAGAAGCGGTCTCGGCGACGACGGGACCACTCGATCTGATCATGGATCGGGCGGGACTGGCGAATCAGACGTTGAGCGGGTCGGCGGATCCGCTCTCTGCCATCATGCAACTGTTACAGGTCGGCGGCAATCAGGCGTATAGCCAAAACGCGCTCAACCAGAACAACTCCGCCGGGCTCGGCCAGCTGCTTGCCTTGCTCCTCTCGGGGATGTGATGCCAGACCCACTCTTGTTTCCCGTGGATCTCCCTGGCGCACCGCCCGAACCGTCCGACCCGTCGGCGTTCTCGCGTGTCGTGCGGATGCTCGCACCGATCATTGCGGCGGCCGGGACGTATCGCCAAGGCGCCCTCGGCTCGTTCATGGGCGGCGTGCAGGACGTGAACCAGATGCGCCAGCGGCAGGCCGAGACGACGGCGAGTCTCCGTGAACGCCAGATAGAGCGTCAGCAGAACGATCGGTACCGCCGGGATTCGCTGACACAGAACGAAGCGTACCGCCGGGACTCCCTGGCCAGATTGCAGGGCGAGAGCGACTTTCGCCGGCAGCAAGCCGAAGAAACCGCGAGGCTCCGCGCTGAAGCAGCAGCCGAGAAAGAAGCCGCGCAGCAACAGCAGTTCATTGCCGGGGCGGTGAGTGATGCGCTGACAGGCAATCCAGCCCTTGTGGAGCAAGTGAATCAGGGCGCGGACTTCATGCTGCAAGTGCCGGGACTCGGCCCGATCAATCTGCGCGAGGCGATGGTCAAAGCAGGTATCCCGCAACAGGGCGAGAAGTTTGTAGGTGCGGCGCCGAAACCCGAACGGCTGATTCAGTTCCGTACGGATACCGGCTCGGAGACCACCGAAGAACTCATTCCTGAGTCGGACGCGGTGAAGCGCGGCCCGCACGTCGTGAGTCGGGCGACTCCGAAAGAACCAAAGGAACCGAAGACGCCTACGCTCAAAGTCGCGTACGAGTCGCGCACCGGCGAACGAGTCGTCACGTATAGCGACCCATCGTCCGGCGTGACAACCGACTACACGGAAGGCGACATTGCCGTCAAATTGCAAGCGAAGGGGTATCCATCCGACCCCGATGCCGTGGCAAAGGTCTTAGCCAATACGAAGGCGCTCCTTGAACTGGTTCGCTAATGCCGCAAAGCGAACTCGACCGACTGTTCGGAGCCGCGGCGTCCGGGAAACCGCCTGAGTCTGCCAGCGAACTCGACCGGCTGTTTGGATCGTCGCCAGCCCAACAGTCGACTGTTCCGACGCCTCCCGCGCCCGTTGAGGCTCCGTACGTTGCGTACAAGGGGCCGCTCCAATCCCTGATTCCTGAAGCACGTCAGGCCAAGGTCGTGAGCGCGCTGCTCGGGCACGACGTGCCAGCGAGGCCGGAACCAGAGGCGCAAGGCGTGCGAGAACTCCTCTCAGCCGCAAAAGCCGATCCGAAGACTGCGGCGGTTGAAACCGCCAAGACGCTCTCGGGTATTCCGGCGGTCATGTCACTGCTTCAGACGGTCAAGGAGACGGCCCCAGACATCGGACGCGGGCTGGTATCGCATCCCATCGAGACGTTGCGTGGTGGGGCGGCTGGTGTGGCCGAAGGGGCGATGCAAGCGGCCTCTCCGCTTAATCTCCTCCTGTTGTCGCTGGCGAAGCTGCGCGGTGGTAAGCGTCCGTCAGGACCGCCCGGAGCCAGTCCAGATGCACCGCTGTACAAGCAGCAAGCGGCGATGGAAGCGGTACCGGAGCCGAAGGTGCCACTGACGGGTGGACGGGTTCAGATGCCGCCGGTTCAGTCGCCGCGTCCCGCTGTGCCTCCGGGACGTGTGGTCGGCAAGACTCCGGTGTTGACTGATGTGCTGGACGATGCCCTTAAGGCCGCGCGCGAGACCCCGCCCATCACAACGGGAAAGCGCCCGGGCATGACCGATCCGCGCTATGCCCAGATTGAACAGATTGGCGAGTCGGCCGGGAAAGTGGCAACCGCTAAAGGTCCCGAAGCCGCTGCGGCGCATATCGAGCAGCGGGTGAAGCTCACCGTCAACGAACTCGCGCGGGCGATGCGCGATACGTGGGGATCGGAGCGCGCTGGCAAATACCTCCAGCCCAACATGCCGGCGAAGGTTGGACGGGCGCAAATCCTGCGACTTGCGCCCGGCGAGAGCAAGATGCCGACCATCGTCAAGGAGTCCATCCGCGACACGTCCGGCTTGATGACGAAGGGTTCGCCGGCACAACAGGCGGGCTATGCGACGACGCTGCGCAAGTACGCCCCGGAGGGCGGCGAGATTAGCCCCACGGCCTTACTCGCAGGCGGCGGAGCCACAGCGGGCGCCCTCATCGGCGGAGCTGGTGACGCGGAATGGGACGAACGGCTGGCCCATGCCGGCCTCGGTGCCGTGGCGGGAGCTGTCACTGTTCCGCTCATTGCGCGGGCCTTGTCGGGCTACCGCGGTGAAGGCGCGATGAAGGGCGCGGAGAAAGCCTTCCAAGACGCCACGTATACCTCTGTGCTGTCCTCCCCGCAGTCCGTCGCGAAAGCGTATCTCGGCGGCATTGGTGGGGCCATTGCGATGGGACTTGAGAAGTTAGCGGCTGGCGAGCCGGGCGGGGCGGTGATTCTCCGCGAACTCTTCAACCAGAAGTTCGTCGGTGGCGTGGCGAAAGCCCTCCGTCATCCCGCGAGCGCGTCCATGCAGTCTGGATTCGCCGAGAAAGCCCCGACGATTATCGGGCGCGTGTTCAGCGCCGTGAACGAGCCAGCCATGCGCGCGATGCTCAAGGGCGGCGCTCCCTACGAGGAAGCCGTGCGGGCCACGTTGGCGGGCACGCCCACCACGCCCATCGCCAGCAATGTCCTGTCGCTCTGGAACCAGTACTTCTCGTTGCGGCTGATGACGAGCTTGTTCCCGCGCGTGGGCGTCCAGTTGCTCGAACGAGGAGCCGAACGCTCTCCGCTTGGCTTGCTCAACCTGCCGGGATTGAACCCGGGGGCCTCGTCTCGGATGGTCAAGACGCGCGCGGCGATGGGGACTGGCGCCGCGATTGGTGCCTACGCCGGCTCGGACGAGTTGCCCGATTGGGCGAAGCCGTTCGCGGTGGCCTTAGCCGGCCCGTACGGGATTCCAGCGGCGGTTGGTTTTGGTGCCGGCAAAGTGGCCGACCGCGGCAAGGGACTCCCCGAACAAGCGACGGCGGCGCTGGATGAAATAGGCCAAGCCTTACCCTTCAGTCGATACGGCTCCACTGAGGGACTGAAGCAGGTCGCTAGCGGGGCATCGCTGGTGCCCAACGTCTTGCGCGATGTCGCGCGAGGCATGGACCCATACGAGCGCAAGAACGAAGGCTTCTTCGGTCGGACTAAAGCAAAGATTCCCGGCCTGCGAGAAACCCTACCGGTCCGCCCGCGTCCCGTCAATCTGGCCGGTGAACTGAACGAGGATCGGTCATCCGCGGTCACGCGCATGCTGACGGCCCCGACGATGACGGGCGATCCGTACAAGAACATTCCCGCGCCATTAGTAGCTGAACTCAAGCGGCTGGATGTCTCGATTGAATCACCAGCAGGCCGGTCCAAGGAGAAAGTCGGCAAGCGCGACGTGTCCGTGCCTCCCGAAGCGATTCCCCTGATTCAGCGGCAGCGACGTCAGTTTCTTGTCCCGCGGCTCGAGAAACTCCTGACCTCGCGGGCGTATCAGAAAGCGCCCGACGAACAGAAGAAAAGACTGCTCGCCACGACGATCCGACAGGCAAATGCGACCGGCGCACAGCAGGCGCGTCAGACGTTGCTCAAGTTACTCAAAGCGGAGCCGAAGCCATGAAGACCCTCGTTGCGCTCCTCCTCGCGTCGTTGGTGATGGCTTCCCCGCTCTTCGCGGCCGACAACGAAACCTCCCAAGGCAACAAGCATGTGCGGATCGTGAAGGTCGAGGTTGGCGACGATCGCTCCGTCGCGGTGACGGTGCAGGTGACGCCGTATGAGCGGGATCAAGATCTGGTGGTGTGGCTCTTTCGGTTGGTCGAGGGGCAGGTGCAATACAACCACACTGACGCGGCATTAGCAGGACACCGCGGGATGGTGGACAAAGCGGGCGCGGATGGCAGTGAGGCCCATCCGGCGATTCGAGAAGTCTGGACGGACCTCGCGCGCGGCACGTATCTCGCCAAGGCTGAGCTGACGCGCGTTGGCGCAGACGGCGAGATGGTCCTGCCCTCCAACGCCGCGGCATTTGAGGTCGGCAAAGAACCGGAGCGCGAATCAGTCGCGCCGGGTGAACGGATTGCACGGGAGCGATCGCGATGAACGAACCCACGCGGGCGGAATGGGACCGGCTGTACGCAGTGATCGATCGAGGCTTTGAGGGCGTGCACGAACGGCTTGATGCGCTGAACGGCCGGACAGTGGCGCACGCCGAGCAGATCGCGGTTCTCAAAGACCGGAGCGATGACGCGCAGAAAGCGAAATGGGTGGACCGGGGGCTTGGGGGCATTGTGGCGGCGGCGCTTGCGGCGCTTGGGTACTACAAGTGATCGACCCAATTCTCCGCGAAGAATTGCGGCGCGATGAAGGCGTAAAACTCCGTCCCTACGTGGACACGACGGGACACGTCACGATTGGCTGCGGGCGCAACTTGACCGACGTCGGGATCAGCCTCGAAGAAGCCGAATTGCTGCTTGAGAACGACATGCGGCGTGTTGACGCGGCATTAGTAGAGGCGATGCCGTGGGTTGAAACGCTCGACCCGGTTCGCAAGCGTGTCGTGCAAAACATGTGTTTCAACTTGGGCCTGAGTGGGTTGATGGGTTTTCGCGTGATGCTGCACCACCTCAGAGCCGGGGATTACGACGGGGCGGCGAATGCGATGGCGGACTCGAAATGGACGGAGCAAGTCGGCCGACGGGCGCAACGGCTGATCGTGATGATGCGGACGGGGCAGGTATAACGCATGCGTGATTCGGCGTGGACGTTATCCGCTATTTGCATGGGCACAGTGGCCGCGCTCATCGCCTTATTGGTGCTGACACTCACGCAAGGCTGTCTCCCGGTTCCGCCGCCTGTTCCGCCCGGCCCGAACCCGCCCGATGCGATTACGCGCGATGTGGTACCGGAGTTCAATGGTCAGGCCGTACAGGGCGCTGACGTCAACGTAGACGGTGAGCACCAAGTGTGCTGTCCCGGTGGCGTGACGACGTGGACGAAGCCGACGTCTCAGCCCACGATGGACATCACGATCGCGGCCAAGGGCTATCAGACCTGGGGACCGCACCCGTACGACTTTCGGCAGGGGATTGGGCCGTACCGGATTCCGCTGGTGCCTTCGCGGCCGTTTCCCGCTGAGCGTGGCTTCCTGACCATTCGTGATTCTCGATTTTGGAATGACGAGGGCTGGCCGTGGCTGTGGCGCGGCGCGTCGATGTTCCTCTTGCTCGACCGCCAGATGGCCGGGGAGGACATCCAGCCGCAAATCGACTGGATGGTCACGCACGGGGTGAATGTCGCGCGTGTCTTCGTGGCTGGTGTCGATTGGCCCGACCATGGATTGCTCTACACGCGGCCAGACTGGACGCCGCAACTCGGGCTGCTGGCCGACCGACTCGCAGACGCGGGCATTCGGCTCGAGGCGACGGTCTGCACGGTGTCCTGCAACGACGTGGCTCGCTGGCAGCCGGTCGTACAAGCCGTGTATGACACACTCGCCGGTAAGTGGAACGCTCTCGCTGAAATCGCGAATGAGCCGCATGTCAATGGGACGGCGCTGAGTTATGCGTCGTTCAACCGGCGGGGCATCCTGTCCGCAAACGGGCTGGATCCGAGTCACGGCGACCCGCACGTCGTGCTCGACTACGGCACGACGCATCTGCCGAGAGACATGGCCCATTTCCCCCGGAACAGCAAAGACCTGTTCGAGCTGCGCGAAGCCACGGGAAAGCCCTGGGTGTCTGATGAGCCGATTGGGATTGCCGAGTACGACAAGGACGGCAGCGGAGCACGGACAACCAACCGAAGCGCGGTCGCCAGCCACTTCGCCCTCGCGGCGGTGTTTGGTGGAGGCGGAACGGTTCATTCTCAATTTGGGCTCGAAGGCCGCGCGCCATTAGAGAACGAGCCGATTAGCGAATCGCTCATGCAGACGGTCTCGAAGGTGTGGCAGTGCATCCCGCCAGAGGCGCAGTTGGGGGAATACCGGGCGCCACACTTGCCGGGGTTCCCGGTCCTCTGTCCCAACGCCTCCTGCTCAACCCTGGAGCACGCCTACGCGACGGTACGCGGGTCGCGAGCATGGGTGGTCGTGCCGATGCCGACGCCGGGCTGGACCGCGCCTGGACAATGCGAGGACTTGCCGATCTGGAGGCTGGAATGACACGCGACTCTCGTCTGCTCTGGCTCACGGCCGCGAACGCGATGGTGGGCTACCTCATCACGGCCGCCAAGCCGCCGACTGAGTGGTCGTATATGGAGTGGTTACAGTTCCTGTCCTTCGCGCTGGTGTTTATCTCTGGCAAGCTCGGCACGTCGCCATTAGAGGGGGCGAAATGAACGAACCGTACAACGTCAACGCCGCACTGCTCGAAATGGCTGTGATTCTGGCCGGGACCTGCCTGCTCGCCGTGGCTGCAGCGGCCGTCGTGTACTGGCTGTTAACCCGATAAGGAGAGACCTATGCCGTGGCTCCCGATTGCTCTGAGACTCATCCCGCTCATCTTCGGTGCCGTGAACGCCGTCGAACACTTCCTGTCCAATCGCCACGGCCCAGACAAGCAGAACGCGGCCGTTGACATGGTGAGCGCGTTCCTGATTGCGACCGAAGGGGCCGTTGGCCGCGACCTCCTGAACGACAACGACGTCCGCATCGCGACGAAGGAAGTCATCGATGCCGTTGTCGCCCTGCAAAACGTCATTGCGTCCCGGCCGAAGGCGGCCTAATGGCGAGAAAGAAGCGGGCGCGCAGATTACCGGCGCGTGGTAAGTGGGACTTCGACAACGGGTCCATCAAAGCCATCGGCTTTTGGTGGCCGAGTTATTTCGATTACTGATCATGGGACCGCGCACGATGGACATGAGACGGCACCCGGATTGGCGTGCGTCTCCCCATCTGCCGTATTCCGGCCGCGGTCCCTTCCCGTAACACGGCCACGGTAACTCACACGGCCATGATGAGATGGAGATTCTCGCTGAGGATGTCTTACTGGCCCGATGGCGGGAAGGATCGTGGCAGACCTGCCGGGTCTCGACCAAAGAGGCGGCCGTGCGCTTAGTGATGCGCGGCGAAGGCTGGCTGCCGTATGTGTGGGCGTGGCCGGGCGCCACGGTCAGACCAGTTCTGACGGAGGAACGAGGAGCAGACTAACTATGGCTGACGGCGAGACGTCGGCGGGTAGGGTATGCGTCAATAACTTAGTCATCGTGAGCGACACGCACTGCGGGTGTTCGCTTGGCTTATGCCCGCCAGAGGGCGCACCACTTGACAGCGGCGGCATTTACCGCCCGAGCCAATTTCAGCTCGGCGTCTG
>JANLGX010000508.1 GCA_024654005.1 Gemmatimonadaceae bacterium
CCCACTCGGTCTTGTTCGTGACCGCCTGCTGGGCATCGGGGGAGCGGCCGGCGTAGTAGTCGATATTGGTCTGCCAATCCGGCCAGATCACTTCGGCCACAGCGCGCGAGCGCTTGATCTCGCCCTGCCAGAATCCCGCGTCCGTCGGTTTCGGCTCAGGCAACGGCGGCCCTCGTACTTTCCGTGCCGAGTCGGAGAGACTGGCTCGCGGTTTCATGGCGCAACGCGCCCATCGTGCCGGCGGGATAGTGCCGGCGGGTTTTCGCTTTTCCCAGTGGGTGCGGGCGGCTCATTGCGGCGTACCGGGTTTCGTCCAGCGCGTGATCGTCGCTATCCGTGTCCACGTCGTCGGGATCCTTGTCGTCACTTTTCGCGGTCGCCATCGTGCGGATCGTGTACTTGCACGACGGGTGAAAGATGATCCACGGATCGCCGTCGGGCGCATCGCGCAAGAGATCGTGGAGCCGTTGCCAGCCGTTGTACCGGTCGTTCTCGCCGCGCGTGAGCGTGACGCCGTTCATTCCGAATGTCGCGGCGATGGACTGCCCGATGAACTTCGCCTCTTTCTGACCAACGTTGCCCGTCTTGATAAATGTGGATGGGTCGGCCACGTTGTAAGTGAACCGCTTGATGCCGAGTTCCTCAGACTTCTCGCGCAGCTTCGCCGCGTTGGTCTGCACGCTCTCGCCGGCAAATTTCCGATCGGACCGTTTATAGAGTCGGCCATCCGGAAGAATGGCGTAGAATCCCCAACACCCCGGCTTGTTGTAGCCCCAGTCCATCGCGCGGAACCAGCGCACATCGTCTCCGAGCGGGCCGAGGTCGCGCACGTGCCGGCGCTCGTTGAACGTGCCGAAGAATTGCCCCGCGAACACGCGCCAATCGCCGTGCCGGAGTTGGTCATAGCGCCACGGCGCGAGCAGGGCCAGCGACGACTCGTAGTCCGGATCCAAGTACGGGTTGTCGTCCAAGGTGCCGGGGATATAGACCCACTGCTCTGGGTCGTATTTTTCGCGCAGCTTCGACGGGTATTGATCCCAGTCGGGCATGTGGTCGATGAAGAAATCCAGCAGCATCGAGGACGAGGGGCCGCCGGGGTTGGACACCACCCAGAACTTCCCCTTCTCGGTCCCGTCCGGCGAGATGCGACGGGCGCGGGTGCTGAGCTCCAAGAGCGGGCGCGGATCAAACTGCGACCCTTCGTCGGGGACGATGCAGTGATATTCGGTCGAGAGGTATTTCTTGACCGCGGCGGCATCGTCCATGTGGCCACATTCGATTAGGGACTTGTTCGGGAACTCCATCAGGCGCTTGCTCTCGATGAACCGCGCGCCGATCAATTCCGCTTCCCCGGCCATTCGACGGAGGTGCGTCTTTTCGAGCTCGGGGAAGGTTTCGCGCAGGATCAGCGCCTCATACCCTGACTGACGCAAACAGCGCCGATAGAGCGCCCACCGTGCCGCATGGCTCTTGCCCGGCCCCGCCGCCCCGCCATACAGCACGTACTTTGCGGGACAGGCATCAAACTCCACCTGTTTCGGTGTGGGGACGTAGAGCCACTGCCACTTCGTCCCCTTGCCGCGTCCAAGGCCCACCTGCCGCCCCAGCGCGTGCGAGCGTTGCCGGGTTCGACACGCATCGGTCGGACACCACCAAATCCCATCCACCTGGACGAGCGACTGCCGGCACCAGCAGCAGATCGCGGAGGACGTGACCGGTTCACTCATGCTCGTGTTTCCGCCGCCGTTCCCGCGCGTCCTGCCGCCGGGTCCGTTCCTCGTCCAACCGGTTCTCCACGTACAACGCAATGACGACCAGAATCGCCCCCGCGAACAACTCCCCGAGAAACTGCGCCCAGACCGACCCCCACCACGTCATCGGGCCAACGTCCGGGCATTCATCACGGCCGGTACCGCCCCCGCTGCCCCCATGCCGTAGCCCATGACCTTCGCGGCCGTCGGGTGGCCCTGCTTCGCCAACTTCCGCATCAGGAGCGGTCCCAGCGTCATCAGGGCGGCTTTCCCCGCCATGACCCCGCCAAACCCCAAGGGATTCGTCTCCCGCATCCCTCTCGAGCGCCCCATCAGTGTGGTCGCGATGTCCGCTCCCTGCCCACCAAACAACGCCGCGTACGGGCCGGGGCCCACGCGACCGTCCTGGGGCCCCTCGGTCGATTCGGCCGCCGAGACTG
>JANLGX010000509.1 GCA_024654005.1 Gemmatimonadaceae bacterium
CGGGCGGGCGGGCGCCTGCGACCGACGCCCTGAGCCTCGCCGCCGCGGGGGTCGCCGCCGACGAGCATGGGGCCATTCGCGTCAACGAATTCCTGCAAAGCGTCTCGAACCCGCGCGTGTACGCCGCGGGCGACGTCGCGTTGTCCCCGGGGTCGCTGCCCCTCACGCCGGTCGCGGCGCACGAAGCGCACATCGTGGCCGCGAACCTGCTCCGCGGCAACTCGAGAACGCCCGACTATTCCGGAACCGCGAGCGTCGTCTTCACCGTTCCTCCGCTCGCCGGCGTCGGCTTGACGGAGAGCGACGCGCGCGCGCGGCACGGTGACGTCGTCGTCAAGGCGGGCGACACCAGCGAGTGGTATTCCAGCCGGCGGGTTCGGGCGGGCGTGGGCGCGTTCAAGACGATCTCGGAACGGACCGGCGGGAAGCTGCTCGGGGCGCATCTGCTGGGCCACAACGCCGAGGAGATGATCAACCTGTTCGCTCTGGCCATCAGGACCGGCCTGACCACGGACCAGCTCCGGCATGCGATCTACGGGTATCCGACGAGCGCGTCCGACATTGCGTACATGGTGTAGCGAAGAAGGATTCACCCGCCGCCGGTGTCTCATGGACATGGAAGATCACGAGCCGTTTCCGAGCGCGGTGACCGCCGCATGATCACGGCCTTTCGCGTTGCGCGGGGCGGCACGCCCGAACCGAAAGCGTTCGAGGAGCTCCTGGCCGCGAATCTGGACTCTCTGTACCGCACGGCGCTGAGGCTTTGCGGTGGCCGGACGGAGGAAGCGGAGGACCTGCTGCAGGACTCCGTCCTGCGGGCGTTCGCGAAGCGCGACAACCTGCGCGATCCGCGCGCGGGTCGATCCTGGCTCTTCACCACGCTCGTCCGGACTCATCTCAACCGTGTCCGCTCCGAGCGGCGCCGGCGGGAGACGCTCGAGTCGGACTTCGACGACCGGCAGTTCGAGGCCGCTTTGGCCGGATGGAGCCAGTCCGAGACGCCGGATGAGCGCCTGGACCGCGACGCGACGCGAGCCGCGGTGCGCACCGCGATCGACGGGCTGGATCCGGAGCTGCGCGAGGTTCTGCTGCTGACCGACCTCGAGGATTTCTCGCACCGGGAAGCGGCGGCCATGCTGGAGATACCGGAGGGCACCGTTGCCTCGCGTCTGTTTCGCGCCCGCGCCGCGCTCCGGTCCGCGCTCACGGCGCAAACCACCCAGCGTCAGATCAGGAGAAGTGTATGAGTAGCGAATGCGGCGCCGCGCGGCGGCTGCTGCTGGACCGCTCGGCGGTCCGCCGAGTCGACGAACGCCGTTTGGCGGCCGAGCGCCATGCCGCGACATGTCCGCGATGCCGGCAGTTCGTCCAGGAGTGCGAGGGGACCGCGACGCTGCTGAAGGAGACGCTGTCCGTCGTGCCGCCCGTGGAGTTGCGAGACAGGCTGTTCGAAGCTCTCGCCACCGCGCGCACGGGGGCGAAGGCGTCGCGTCGCGTCCCGTACGTCGCGGCCGCGGTAATCGTCGCTTCCAGCGTAGGACTTCTATTCGGGTACGGCCTTACGTCGCGCCGAGGGCCCGATAACATGATTGCGAGCATCGTGGCGGATCACGCCATCACCGGCGCCGATGATCGCCTCGAGTCGAGCGATGCGAGCGAGGTCGAAGCGTGGCTTGCCGCGCGCGTCGCGCACGCGGTGATGGTTCCCGCGCTGTCCGGCGGGCGGGTCGTCGGCGCCCGCATCTGCATCACGCCGCAGGGAAGGGGCGCAGTGGTCGAGTACGAGATCGACGGACGGCGGGTCTCGTACTTCATTCTCGCGGCGCCCCCTGGAGTCAGGGCGGACGATGCCGTGCGTCTGGCGGGAATCAAGGGGTACTCGATCGCCCACTGGAGGGACCGCGGCCTGGTGCACGCCTTCGTCGGCGCCCTCCCCTCCGAGCGGGTGAGACAGCTCGCGCAGGAGTGTATCCACCAGGCGCGATCGCGGACCGCGGCACGATATAGCGCCCGCGAAACCTCAATCTCAACCTGACATCGGGGGACGCAAGATGCGATCACGAGTGCTGGCGGGAGCCGCGGCGGGACTGGCGGGCGGGCTGATCTTCGGCATGATGATGCAGCTGATGTCCGCGCCCACGCCCGACGGCGGCAGCATGCCGATGATGGCCATGGTCGCGATGGTGGTGAAGTCCGAGAGCATTGTAGTCGGGTGGCTATACCATCTCTTCAACAGCGCG
>JANLGX010000513.1 GCA_024654005.1 Gemmatimonadaceae bacterium
AGATTCTCATTGGCGACGCCACGCCCGATCTGTCGGCTCCTGTCACCCGGCGGATCGCGTTCGTCCTGCGCAAGTTCGCCAAGGATGACCGCATTGCCGATCGCGCCGCGACGGCGCTGGTGCGCGAGGCCGCCAGGAAGAACATCGACCCCGTGCTGCTCGTCGGCCTGATGATCACGGAGAACTCCGCCATCGATCCGCTGGCGAAGAGCAACGTGGGCGCCACGGGGCTGATGCAGGTGATGCCGTTCCACGCCGGTGAGTGGGGCTGCGGCTCGGACAATCTCGTGAACGTCGAGTCGAACATCTGTCACGGCGTCGCCATTCTCGCGGACTACGTCCACCGCTCGCCGAAGAATCTGCACAAGGCGCTGTTGGGCTATAACGGCTGCGTCCGCGGGACGAACACGCCCCGCTGCTACACGTACTCGTCCAAGGTGTACAAGCACGCGAACACCGCCTCGCGCATGATGGCGTCGCTCGGTGGAACGGAAGTGCGCCGGTACAGCGCGCCCGCCGCGCCGAAGAAGGTGCGCACGGCGAAGCGGGCGACCGTTACGAGAACCGCCAGCAAGGGGGCGACGCGCGCGCGGACCACGCGTCCGCGGGCGACGCCGAAGCCGGCGCCGATCAAGGTGCCAAGGCAGGTCGTGCTGGGCGAGATCAAGATCTCGAAATAGTCGTCGCCTGTGTGAGTCCGGGCTGCTGACCGGGCTCACACCCACCTCCTATAATTCGGCGATGCACCGGCCCCATCCCGAGGCTGCGCTCGCCCTAGCCGTACTCGGCATCTCCATCGCGGCGCCGCTCGTGCGGCTGTCGGACGCGCACCCGATCGCGATCGCTTTCTGGCGGCTGGCGTTCTCGCTCGGCTTCGTGCTCGTCGCGTTGCTTGCGACAGGAACCTGGCGCGAGCTCAGGACGCTCACGCGGACCGAGCTGGCGATCGGCGTTGCCGCTGGGGTGATGCTGGCCGTGCACTTCTGGTCGTGGAACGCGTCGGTCGATCTCACCACGATCGCGGCGTCCACCACTCTCGTCAGCCTGCAGCCCGCCATCGTCGCCGTTCTTTCAGCCATTCTGCTGCGCGAGCGGCCGCGGGCCGTGCAGGTCGCCGGCATTCTGATCGCGCTGGCCGGCGCGTTCGTGATCAGCACGCCCGCGCTTTTCTCCGCGGCCGCGGCCGTGAGCCCGAACGCTCCTCTCGGGAATACGCTCGCGCTGCTCGGCGCCGTCACGGCGTCCATCTATTATCTGAGCGGACGACGGCTCCGGACCGGTCTCGGCCTCTGGCCCTACGTCGCCGTGGTATACGGCGCGTGCTTCGCCTCGCTGGCGGCGATGGCCGTCGCATCCGGTGTGGATCTCGCGCCGCAGCCCCCGCGCGAGATATGGATATTCCTCGGGCTCGCGATCGGGCCGATGCTGCTGGGACATACGGCGATGAACTACGCGCTCCGCTACCGGCCGGCGTACGTTGTCAACCTCACGGTGCTCGCCGAGCCGGTCGGCGCGACCCTGATCGCGGCCGCGCTCCCGGGCATCCGCGAGATCCCGCCGCTGTCCACGGTCGCCGGCGGCGCGGTGATACTTGCCGGCGTCGTGCTGACCGTCCTGGGCGAGCGTCCCAGCAGGCGGAGCGAGGCAGCCGTTTATACTACAGAAGCAGCCGGATAACTCACCGTTTTCCTCAGGATAATGAGCCCAACTCTCCGCTTTACACTCGCGCTGTGTGTCGCCCTCCTGGCGTCGCTGCCTGCCGCGGCCCAGCTGCCGATCACGACTCCCCGCCAGCAGTTCGGCCACGGGCTGGGTGACGACTACTTCCTCGCCAACTATCGCCAGCTCTCGGATTACTGGCGGAAGATCGACGCCGAGTCCGACAGGGTGCGAGTCGAGCAGATCGGCGTCACGAGCGAAGGCCGGCCCATGCTGATGGCGGTGATCACCTCGCCGGAGAATCACGCGAAGCTCGGCCGGTACCAGGAGATCGCCCGCACGCTCGCGCTCGCGGAGGGAATCTCCGACGAGCAAGCCCGGGCGCTCGCCGCGGAGGGGCGCGCCGTCGTGTGGGTGGACGGCGGGCTGCACGCCAGCGAAGTGCTCGGCGCCCAGCAGCTCATGGAGCTGGTGTACGAGCTGGCGAGCGGGACCGACGCCGAGACGACGCGCTTTCTGCGGGACGTGATCGTGCTGGCGGTGCACGCCAATCCCGATGGGCACGATCTGCTCGCGGACTGGTACATGCGTCGGAGCGACACGCTGCAGCGCTCCACGCGCGGCGTTCCGCGGCTGTACCACAAGTACGTCGGGCACGACGACAACCGCGACTCCTTCATGGCGTCGCAGCTGGAGACGCGGGTGATGGACAGCGTGATGTTCCGCGCCTGGTATCCGCAGATCATGTACAACCACCACCAGACGGCACCGGCGGGAACGATCATGTTCGCGCCGCCCTTCCGCGACCCCTTCAACTACAACTTCGACCCGCTGGTCGTGACGATGCTCGACCAGGTCGGTGCGGCGATGCACAGCAGGATGATCGCCGAGGGCAAGCCGGGCACCGTGATGCGCGGCGGCGCGAACTTCTCCACCTGGTGGAACGGCGGGCTGCGCACGACGGTGTACTTCCACAACATGGTCGGCCTGCTGACCGAGACGTTCGGTAATCCAACGCCGAGCTGGATCCAGCTGGTGCCGCGCCGGCTGCTGCCCAGCGGCAGCCTACCGTTCCCGATCGAGCCGCAGCTCTGGCGCTTCCGGCAGTCGATGGACTACGAGCGCACGGCCAATCGCGCGGTCCTCGATTTCGCGTCGAAGCACCGGGAAGAGCTGCTGTACAACATCTATAGGATGGGGCACAATTCGATCGAGCGCGGCAGCCGCGATCACTGGACGAGCACGCCCGACCGTGTCGCCGAGCTGACCGAGGTCGTCGCCGCCGACACCGGCAACCAGACGCCGGCGGACATCCAGCGGTACGTCGCGACGTTCAAGGAGCCGGAGGACCGCGACCCGCGCGGCTACGTCATCAGCGCGGATCAGCGCGACTTCGCGACGGCCACCAAGTTCGTGAATACGCTGATCAAGACCGGCGTTACAGTGCACCGCGCGACCGCGCCCTTCTCGGTCGCGGGGAAGAGCTATCCGGCCGGCTCGTTCGTCGTGCTCGCGGCGCAGGCCTTTCGGCCACACGTGCGCGACATGTTCGAGCCGCAGAACCATCCCAACGATATTCCCTATCCCGGCGGCCCGCCGACGCCGCCGTACGACGCCGCGGGCTGGACGCTCGCGTACCAGATGGGCGTGACGTTCGACCGGATCCTCGACGGATTCACGGGCCCGTTCGTGCCGATCTCCGGCTTCGCGCCGGTGCCGCAGGGAAGCGTCGCGGAGGTCGCGGGCGCGCCCGGCTATCTGCTCGGGCACGAGACCAACGACGCCTTCGTCGCGGTGAACCGGCTGCTTGCAGCGGGGCGCGAGGTGTATTGGCTGCGCGACAGCGTCCGCGCGGCCGACGGCAGCCTGGGTGAAGGCGCGTATTACGTTCCGGCCGGCGCGGCCGTTCTGCCCATCATCCGGAAGGTCGCGTCCGACAAGGGCCTGACGTTCCGGGCGGCGCAACGCGCGCCGCAGGCGGGGGCGGCGGTGAAGCTCCGCCCGGTGCGCGTCGCCCTGTGGGACACGTACGGCGGATCGATGCCGTCCGGATGGACCCGCTGGCTGCTCGAGCAGTTCGAGTTCCCGTTCACGGTCGTGTACCCGCCGGACCTCGACGCGGGTGCTCTGCGTGACCGGTTCGACGTGCTGATTCTTCCGGATGGGGCGGAGCCGATCGATCCCGCGTCCCGGCGGGCCCAGCGCGCGGTCGCGTCCGCGACCGCCCCGGAGGACGCGCCGGCGGAGTGGCGCGCTCGCAGCGGGGTGATTTCCGAAACGATCACGGTGCCGCGGCTGCGGGAGTTTCTGGAGGCCGGCGGCCGAATCCTCGCGATCGGGAGCGCTACCGAGTTGGCCTCCGCGCTCGATCTTCCCGTGGAAGACGCGCTGACGGATTCCGCGGCGCGTGAGCTGCCGCGAGCGAGCTACTACGTCCCGGGCTCCCTCCTGCGGGCGCGGGTGGACAACATGCATCCGCTGGCGCATGGCATGCCGCGGTACGCCGACATGTTCTTCGACAACAGTCCCTCGTTCCGGCTCGCGCAAGGCGCGGCCCAGCAGGGGGTCCGACGGATCGCCTGGTTCGATTCAGCGACTCCGCTGCGCAGCGGCTGGGCCTGGGGCCAGCGCTACCTCGAGAACGCCACGGCGATCGTCGAGGCGCGGGTGGGGCAGGGCACGCTGGTCCTGTACGGCCCGGAGGTGCTGTTCCGCGCGCAGCCGCACGGGACGTTCAAGCTGCTGTTCAACGGGATCCACTACGGAGGGGCGCAGGCTTGGCGGTGACCTCTCGGCGCGGGTTGGTAACTGTTTCCCTGGTGCTTTCTCTCTCCGGGTGCCACGTGTTTCGCGGCGCCCCGGAGCCCGGCATTCCCGTGCCGCGTGGCGAGCGCGTAGAGATCAGCAACGCCGCGGAGCTCGTGCGGGAGATGCGCGAGCGGTACGACGGCAAGTGGTACCGGACGCTGACCTTTCTCCAGAACAACACCCGCTTCACGACCGACGGCAGGGAAGAGAAGAGCCAGTGGATGGAGTACATGTCGGTGCCGGGGAAGCTCAGAATCGAATTTCTGCCGCGAAGCTCAGGCAGCGGAATTCTCTTCACCAATGGCCGCGCGCATACGTTCGAGGGCGGGACCAGGATCGACACGCAGCGGCAGATCCATCCGCTGGTTCTTCTGACCAGCGACGTCTACGTCCTGCCGCCCTCGGTGACGCTCCGCCGGCTCGATTCGCTCGGCGTCAGAAGGTCGCGGTTTCGCGAGGACCGCTGGGAGGGCCGCCGCGTGTACGTGGTCGGCGCGGCCACGGGCGACACCCTCTCCAATCAGTTCTGGGTCGACGCGGACCGGCTGCTGCTGGTGCGCTGGATCGAGAGGCAGGGGGCCGGTGCGCGCCGGGCGTCCAGCGATACGCGGCTTGGCGCGTACAAGAACATCGAGGGCCACGCGGTGCCCACCGAGATAACGGTGTACCGCGCGGGCAGGCCGGTGTTCAGGGAGGTGTACGCCGACGTGCGCGTGAACGTGCCCTTCTCGCCGACTCTGTTCGAGCCGGCCCGCTGGAAGACCGCACCTCGTCCCGACACCAGATGATGATGCCTCGACAACTGCTTGCCGTCCTGCTCCTCGGAGTGGCGACCCCCGCATTCGCCCAGGACCGCGCGGCTGCCACCCCGCCGCCCACCAACAGCTGGCGGATAGACCCCGGTCATTCCGAGCTCACCTTCTCGATACGACACATGGTGAGCCGCGTGCGCGGCCAGTTCAACAACTGGAGCGGTACGATCACGGGCGACCTCGACGGCTGGGAGAGCGCGGTCGTCGACGTCACGATCGACGCGGCGAGCATCGACACCAATCACGAGCGGCGCGACGCGGATCTGCGCGGCAAGGATCATTTCGAGGTCGAGACGTATCCGACGATCACGTTCAAGAGCACGAAGATCGAGCGCAGCGGCGACAGGCTGCGCATGACGGGTGATCTCACGATCCGCGGGGTGACGCGGCCGGTGGTGCTCGAGGGCCAGCTCACCGGCACGGCGCAGGAGCGGGGCCGCACGCGCGCTGGCTTCGAGGCATCGACGACTATCAACCGGAAGGACTTTGGCCTGGTATGGAATCGCGCGGTCGAGGCCGGCGGATGGCTGATCGGAGACGAGGTGAAGATCGACATCTCCGTGGCGGCGATCAGATAAGCGAGCAGCTAGCTGCCAGCTGCCTCACTTGTATCCCGCCGCCTGCATCCGGAACAGCTCCTCGTACAGTCCGCCGCGCTCGACCAGCTCCTGATGCGTCCCCTCGTCCTCCACGGAGCCACTGCTCAGGACGATAATCCGGTCGGCCATCCGCACCGTGGAAAAGCGGTGTGAGATCAGGATCGCCATTCTTCCCGCGACGAGCTCCGAAAAGCGAAGAAATACCTCGTACTCGGCGCGCGCGTCGAGCGCGGCGGTCGGCTCGTCGAGGATGAGCACCTGCGCGTCGCGCATGTAGGCGCGCGCCAAGGCGATCTTCTGCCACTCGCCGCCCGACAGATTCACTCCCTGCTCGAAGCGGCGGCCGAGCATCTGCTTGTAGCCCTTGGGGAAGCGCGGCAACAGGCTCGACGCGAGCGACTTGTCCGCCGCCTGCCGGATGCTCTCCGGGGTCTCCTCGCCCTGCTCCAGTCCGCCGCGAACCGACTCTATCTCCCCCACGCCGATATTCTCGTCGAAGCGCATGTCGTAGCGGACGAAGTCCTGAAAGATGACGCCGATCGCGTTCCGAACCGACGCGAGGTCGTACTCCCGCAGGTCCCGCCCATCGAGGAGGATCCGACCCTCGCTCGGATCGTACAGCCGCGCGATCAGCTTGGTAATCGTCGTCTTGCCCGCGCCGTTCTCGCCGACGAGCGCCAGCCGCTCGCCGGGATTCAGCGTGAACTTGAGATCGCGCACGGCCCAGCGCTCGCTGCCGGGATAGCGGAAGGAGACGTTCTCGAACACGAAGCCTTCGCGCACCGGGCGCGGAACCGGCGGCGCTGACGCTGCCGAGGTGATCGTTGGCTTCATATCGAAGAAGAGGAACAGGTCGCGGAGGAAGAGCGCCTGCTCGTACACCGCGCTCGCCGCGAGCAGTACCGCCTGGATGACGTCCCGTCCGCGCGCGAAAGACGCCGAGAGAAAGGTCAGATCGCCGATCGTGATCTCCCCGCGGACAGCGCGCAGCACGATGATCACGTAGGCAGCGTAGTACCCTACTGTGCCGAGAAGCGAGAGCAGCGTGCTCACGATTCCCCGCCTGATCGAGAGCTTCCTGTTCTCCTCGTAGAAGCGCTGCGCGAGCGTGCGGTATCTGTCGGTCAGCCACGACGCGAGCCCGAACATCTGCACTTCCTTCGCCGTCGCGTCGCTCGCGCCCACGTAGCGGATGTAGTCGAGCTGGCGCCGCTCCGGGGTCCAGCGAAACAGCAGCGAGTAGCCGAGCGACGCGAAGTGCGTCTCGCCGAGGAAGCTCGGCACGATCGCGGCCGCGAGCAGCAGCAGCAGCAGCGGGTTGTAAGCGACCAGCGCGGCGCCCACGGTGAGCAGCGTGATCAGGTCCTGGCCGATCGCGAGCAGTTGCGTGAGCAGCGCGATGCGGCCGACCGTCTGCCGCCGGGCGCGCTCGAGGTGGTCGTAGAAGCCGGGATCCTCGAACTGCGCGAGATCGAGAGTGGCCGCGTGCTGCATCAGCCGCACGCTCATCCGGTTCGAGAACAGGTCGCCGAGCAGGCTCTCGACCAGGGACGATGCCCGCGCGAGCACTTCGCCCGTCACGACCACGGCGAGCTCCATCGCGAGATAGCGCCAGACGTCGCCGAAATCGGCCCGTCCGGCGCGCGCCTCCAGCACCGAGTCGATTATCAGCTTCCCGATCCAGAAAGTGAGGATCGGGACGAAGCCGCGTGCGATCCGGAGCGACGCCATCGCCAGGGCCAGCCCGCGATGGGTCTCCCACACCAGCTTCGCGAGCGCCGGCACGTATCGCAGCGCTTCCAGCCGCTCGCGCCACGTCGCGTCGCGGGTGTCGGGTCTGGTCGGCGGTATGAATCCGCTGCTCAGCGGGTGCGTCACGGGCGGTCGGGGTGGATATTAGTGATTAGTGATTGGTGATTAGTGATTAGTGAACTACTGATTCGTATCGCAACGCCTTACCTGGTAGTACCTCGTTTTTCGCCTTGAACTAATCACTAATCACTAATCACTAATCACTAATCACTAATCACTAATCACTAATCACTAAT
>JANLGX010000518.1 GCA_024654005.1 Gemmatimonadaceae bacterium
CTCGACAAGGCGCTGCCCCGGCTCGACGGGATCATCCGCTCGCGCGGGTTGACCGCGCCCGGCGCGCCCGGCGCTCCCGGCGCTCCCGGGGCGCCCGCGCGCGCCGCGGCGGCTCCATCGCAGACGCCGGGCGGGCTCGGCTCGCTGCTGCAGCGGGACACGACGGATACGACTCGCGTCGCCGCGGACACGGGCGCGCGCGACACGGCGGCCGTCGCGGCTGGCACGGGGCCCGGGCCGCTCTCGAGTCTCATTCAGCAGGGATCCATGCCCGGCGAGTACGTCGTCGCCTCGGAGAACGTCGGGCCGGTCGAGCACTACCTCTCGCTGCCCGAGATCCAGGCCGCGCTCCCGCCCGGCAAGGTGGTCCGCTGGAGCAGCGATTCGACGGTGCTCGCGAACCGGACGTACCGGCCGTTCTACGTGCTCGACGCGCGGCCGATCATCACGGGCCAGTACATCCAGGACGCGCAGCCCAATCAGGATCCGCTCGAAGGGACGCTCGTGACCTTCGAGCTGAACAATGAAGGCGGCCGCCAGTTCCGGCGGGAGACCAGCCGGCACATTCAGGACTACATGGCGATCGTGCTCGACCAGCGCGTCATGGGCCGCCCGCCGGTGATCCAGGGCGCGATCGGCACGCGCGGGCAGATCACGATGGGCGGCCAGGATCTCGCCGCCGCGCAGGATCTAGCGCTGGTTCTGCGCGCCGGGGCGCTGCCGGTCCCGCTCAAGATCGTGGAGTCCGGAACCATCGGCGCGAGCCTCGGGCAGGACGCCGTCGAGCAGGGGGTCCGCGCCGGAATCCTCGGCCTCGCGCTCGTGATTCTCATAATGGTCGTGTACTACAAGCTGTCCGGCGTGTTCGCGGTGGGCGGGCTGATCGTCTACACGCTGATCACGCTCGCCGTGCTCGCGCAGTTCGGCGCTGTTCTCACCCTGCCGGGAATCGCCGGCTTCGTCCTTTCCATCGGAATGGCGCTGGACGCCAACTTCCTGATCTTCGAGCGCACGCGCGAAGAAATGGACGCGGGAAAGACTTCACGCGCCGCGATCGACGAAGGGTTCCAGCACGCCTGGAGCGCGATCATCGACACGCACGTGACCACCGCGCTGACCGCGGCGATCCTGTACCAGTTCGGCACCGGTCCCGTCCAGGGATTCGCGGTGGCGTTGCTCGCGGGCATCGGGGCCTCGCTCGTCAGCGCTATCTTCGTGGTGCGGACGTTCTTCCTCATCTGGCTACACCGTACCGGCGGAACCAAGCCGGTCAGCATCTAAGGGACACATGCTTCGCGTACTGCACAACACGAATATCGATTTCATCCGCCTGTGGCGCGTGTCCACGGCGTTCTCGCTGCTGCTGATCATTCCGGGCTTGATCTGGATAATCGTCGGCGGATTTCATTACAGCATCGAGTTCACCGGCGGCACGCTCAAGCGGATCGAGTTCCGTGACCCGGCTCCGAGCGTGGCGGACGTGCGCGCGGCGCTGGCGGCCGGCGGGCTTCCGCAGGTCGAGATCCAGACCTTCGGCAGTCCCAACGAGCTGATCATGCGGGCGCAGGACCCGGAGACGGTCGCGCAGCAGGATGCCGGCGCCGAGGTGGTGTCGCGGCAGATCACGGCCGCGCTCGACGCGCGGTTCGGGCGCGAAGCGTACGAGGTGAAGAGCACGGAAGGCGTCGGACCCAAGGTGGGCAGCGAGCTCCGGCGGAACGCGCTCATCGCGCTCGGCATCGCCTTCCTGACTACGCTGATCTATCTGGCGTGGCGATTCGAATGGCGGTTCGGGCTCGCGGCCGTGCTGGCGACCATCCACGACATCCTGGCCACGCTCGCGTTCATGAAGTACATGAACATCGAGATCTCGCTGTTCGTCGTCGGCGCGCTGCTCACGGTTATCGGATACTCGCTGAACGACACCGTGGTCGTGTTCGACCGCGTGCGCGAGAACCTGAAGAAGTTCCCGAAGACCGGGCTGTACGACCTGCTCAACCGCTCGGTGAACGAGACGCTGCCGCGGACGGTGCTGACGGGATCCACGACGCTGGCCACGCTGCTGTCGCTGATCATCTTCGGCGGAACCGTGATCCGGCCGTTCGCGTGGGTGCTCCTGTGGGGTATCATCATCGGAACGTTCAGCTCGGTGTACGTGGCGTCGCCGCTCCTGCTGTGGATCAGCCACAAGTGGCCGCGGCACGCGGCTACGAGTGGACGCGCGGACCGGCTGGCCCAGGCCACGCGCAAGACCGAGCGCGACACGAGGCCGGCGCCCGTCAGATGACGCGCGCGCTGGCGCCGGGATGACCACGCCGGCCGTCGCCCGCGGCCCGGCGGCGAGCTCGCCCGCGCCGCCCCACTGGAAGCGCATGTGGGGCAACGTGGTGCTCCGCACCATCGTCTACTACGCCCTGCTCGTCGGGGTCGCGGCTCTCACCTGGGAGTATCTCCCGCCGACCGACGTCGGCGCCGCGGGCGGCGACGGCGCTACGCTGACCGGGAGCGCCGACATCATCGCGCGGATCGCCGATGATTCGCTGACGCTGTCGGTGTTCCTCGCGATGGCGACCGCCGTGCTCGTGTCCATCCCGGTGGCGTGGATTTACACGCTTACGCGGCAGAAGCGCGGCTTCCAGCAGTCGGTGGTGCAGATGCTGGTGCTGCTCCCCCCGGTCGTGGCGGGAATCGTGATGCTGGTCAAGCACAGCCTGGCGCTCGCGTTCAGCCTGGCAGGCGCGGCCGCGGCCGTCCGCTTCCGCAACACGCTCGACGACAGCAAGGACGCGGCGTACGCCTTTCTCGCGATCGGGATCGGCATCGCCGCCGCGGTCGAGCTGCCGGTGGCGCTGGTGCTCTCGGTCGTGTTCAACGCGGTGATTCTGGGACTGTGGTACACCGACTTCGGCCGCGTGCCCGCCGCGCTGGAAGGGAAGGAAGCGCAGCGCAAGCTGGAGCGGGCGCTCGCCGTTGCGAGCCGGACGGGGACGTTCGTGGCGCGGCTCGACAAGGAGCTGTTCGAGCACATGTCGCCCGAGCAACTGGAGGCCGCGGCCGACAAGGCGCTGCGCCGCCGCCGGCGCAACGCGCCCGAATTCATGGACGAGAACGTCGAAGCCGAGCGCGACAACCTGCTGCTGCGGGTCGCGACGTTCGACCCGCCGGCCGCGCGCAAGGCGGTAGAACTGGTGCTCGACCAGCGGGTGAAGCGCTGGCGCTACGGCGGGCTCGTGCGCGAGCAGACCGGCGCCACGGTCATCGAGTACATGGTGGATCTCAAGCGGCGCGAGCCGGCGCAGAGCGTGCTCGACGCGCTGCGCGACCTTGGAGCGCACGTCGTGCGCGCGGAGCTGAAATGACATCCGTAATCCGTCTCATGCTGCTAGCTGCTAGCTGCTGGCTAATTCCGGCGGCCGTTCAGGCGCAGGCTGACACGGCCGCATCGAAACCGTACGAGCTGCAGAAGCTCTTTTCGCACGACAGCGTCGTGCGGCTCACGCTCAGCACCAACTTCCGGGCTCTGTCCCGCTCGCGGTCGGGTGAATCGAGGTACTACGGGGCGAAGCTGACGTACAGCGACACCGGGGCTTCCCCGATCACGATACCGCTGCGGGTGCGGGCGCGCGGACACTGGCGCAGGACGAACTGCGAGATGCCGCCGGTGCTGCTCAACTTCTGGAGCGACAGCTCGAAGAAGACGTTGTTCGCCCGGCTCGATCGCGGCCGGCTGGTCGTGCACTGCCGCAACAACGACACGCACGAGCAGTACCTGCTCCAGGAATTCCAGCTGTACCGCATCTACAACCTGCTGACGCCGTTCAGCCACCGCGCGCGGCTGGTGCACGTGACGTACATGGACAGCGCGTCCGGGAGGCAGCTCGCCGCCCGGCACGGGTTCATCCTCGAGGACGACGACGACATGGCCGCGCGCAACGGCGGCACGCGGACGGAGCTGAAGGGCGCGAAGTCCGGAGACCTCGATCCGTTCACCGACGCGCTGGTGGGCGTGTTCCAGTATCTCATCGGCGGAACCGACTGGTCGGTGGCCGGGCTGCACAACATCCAGCTGGTGACCCACCCCGAAGGCGTCGTTCGCGCAGTGGCGTACGACTTCGACTGGTCCGGGGCGGTCAACGCGAGCTACGCCAAGCCCGATTATCGGTTGCCGATCACGGCCGTACGGCAGCGCCTGTTCCGCGGCTACTGCGCGCCGCCGGAGCAGTTCAGCCGGGTGTTCGCGCTGTTCAACGAGCAGAAGCCGGCGATCTACGCGCTGTACTCCGATCACATCGGCCGTCTCATGAACCCCGACGTCGTGCGGCGTACGCTCGCGTACTTCGACGACTTCTACGAGACGATCAACGATCCCAGGAGGGCGGCCGAGCTCGTCCGGAGCTGCAAGCAGGCGCAGTAAGCGGCGCGACCGCGGTGGCTTCGTTCATCGACAGTCACGCCCACCTCGTCGACGCGGCCTTCGATTCCGACCGCGACGCGGCGATCGAGCGGGCCCGCCAGACCGGCTGCCGCGGGATCGTAGCGATAGGCACGTCACCGGTGGATTCCCGCGCGGCCCTCGAGCTCGCGCACGCCAATGCCGGCTTCGTGTACGCCACCGCCGGCCACCATCCGCACGAGGCCGTCTCCTTCGACCAGGAGCGCGACGGCGAGCTGTTGCGCGAGCTGCTCGATCAGGGCGCGGTCGCGGTCGGCGAGTGCGGACTGGACTACCATTACGACCACTCTCCGCGGGACGCGCAGCTGCGCGCGTTCAGCGCCCAGCTCGCCCTGGCCGCCGAGCTGCGCAAGCCGGTGGTCGTGCACACGCGCGAGGCCGAGTCCGACATGGAGGCCATGATCCGCGAGGCCGGCACTTCCGGAGTGATCGGCGTGCTGCACTGCTTCACCGGGCCGGCGCGGCTCGCCGACACCGCGCTCGCGGCCGGCTGGTACGTCTCGTTCGCGGGGATCGTGACGTTCCGGAAGTGGGATGGGAACGATCTCATCCGGGCCGTTCCCGGCGATCGCATTCTCGTCGAATCCGACTCGCCGTACCTCGCGCCCGTCCCGCATCGCGGCAAGCGCAACGAGCCCGCGTACGTCAGCCTGACCCTCGCGAAAGTGGCGGAAGCGCGTGGCAGCTCGGTCTCGGCCCTGGGCTCGACGGTTACTGCCAATGCGCGGCGGTTGTTCGCGTTGACGGAGCTGGCAGCTGGCAGCTAGCAGCTGGCAGCTAGCAGCTGGCAGCTAGCAGCTGGCAGCTAGCAAGCGAACTGCACACGACTACCCTTCGCCGTTCCGCTGTACGCTGCTAGCTGCTAGCTGCTAGCTTTGCCTGTAGCCTCAACCGCAAAGCCAACAGCTCATGTCCCTCAAGATCATTCAAACGAGCAACGCCCCGGCCGCCATCGGCCCGTACTCGCAGGCCGTGAGCGCCGGCGGGTTTCTCTTCACCGCGGGCCAGATAGCGCTGGACCCGAAGAGCGGCCACGCCGTGGACGGCGGCATCGAGCAGCAGACCGAGCGCGTGATGGCCAACCTCTCGGCCGTCCTGAAGGAAGCGGGCGCCGACTGGAGCAGCGTCGTGAAGACGACCGTGTACCTGCACGACATGGCCGACTTTCCCGCGATGAACGAGGTGTACGGCCGGTGGCTGGGCGACTCGCGGCCGGCACGCTCCACGATCCAGGCGGCCGCCCTGCCGCGCGGAGTGCTCGTCGAGATCGACGCAGTCGCCAAGCTGTAGCGCCGCCGCAGCGGATCATGACTGACGCAGGCACCGCCAGGACGCGGGAAGAGCTGTTCCGGCTCACCGCGTTCGCGCGGTGCGCGGGTTGAGCTTCCAAGATGGGTCCAGGGGACCTTGCGGAGGTACTCGCTCCGATTCCGGGCGCGAGCGATGAGAGGATTCTGGTCGGCCGGGAGACGTTCGACGACGCCGGCGTGTTCTTCCTGTCCGACGAGCTGGCGCTCGTGCAGACGGTGGATTTCTTCGCGCCGATCGTGGACGACCCGTACACGTTCGGCCAGATAGCCGCCGCCAACGCGCTGTCGGACGTGTACGCGATGGGCGGGCAGCCGCTCACCGCGCTGAACATCGTCGCGTTTCCCAACGACAAGCTTCCGCTCGCGATTCTCACCGACATTCTGCGCGGCGGGCTGGACAAGGTGCACGAAGCGGGCGCGCACATCATCGGCGGACACACGATTTTGGACGAGGAGATCAAGTACGGGCTGGCGGTGACCGGCCGCGCGCACCCGAAGTTCCTGCTCACCAACGCGGCCGCGAAGCCCGGCGACAGGCTCGTCCTCACGAAGCCGTTGGGGACGGGCATACTCGCCACGGCGATCAAGCGGGGCGAGCTCGCGCCGTCCGCGCAGGCCGAGGTCCTCGCTTCGATGACCACGCTGAACGGCGGCGCCAGCCGCGCCGCGCTCGCGGTCGGTGCTCGCTGCGCGACCGACGTCACCGGCTTCGGACTGCTGGGCCACGCGTCCCACGTCGCGCGCGCGAGCGGAGTCACGCTCCGCTTCTCCGTGGCGGCGATACCCGCCTTCGCGGGCGCCGCCGATGCGTGGGCCCGCGGAGTCAACACGGGCGGCGCGGAGCGAAATCTCGAGTACGTGAACCCGCTCGTGGACTGGGGGAGCTCGACCGACGCGCAGCGCGCGCTGCTCGTGGACCCCCAGACCTCGGGCGGGTTACTCGTTGCCGTGGGGCCCGACCGTGTCGCCGCCTATCTTTCGCGGGTCGCCGGCGCAGTCGAGGTGGGTACCGTCACGGAGCGAGCCGAATTTGCGATCGTGCTGCAATAGTCGCGGGGGTGGATGGGGCCTGGTGGCTTCCCCAGTCTTCAAAACTGGTGTGACCCGACTCAGTCGGGCCGGGTGGGTTCGATTCCCACACTCTCCCGCCAGCGCGGCCGCTCTCGCTTTCCTGCTCTTCGCCGGCCTCGCCGCCCCGCTCTCCGCGCAACAGGACACGCTGCGCCGTCCCGTGCCCCCCCGCATCGACACTCTGTTTGTCGATTCCCTCGCGCGAATCGACACGGTCGTCGCCGTCCCGGTCGTGCCGCAGCCGCCCGAAGCGAGCCGTCCTATCTCCCCCGGCGGAGCGTTCCTCCAGTCGCTGCTCATCCCCGGCCGCGGCCAGATTACTCTCGGCAAGAAAAACGCGTCCCGCTTCTACTTCGCGGTCGAAGCGCTCGGGATCGGCATGACGATCAAGTCGTACCGCAATCTCCGCGAAGCCAAGCGCGGCGCGGACGACAGCACCGCCGTCGAGTGGGAAGTCGATACGCTGACGGGAGACAGCATCCCGACCAGATTCGAGCCCAGCCGCTTCACGCCTGAGCTGATCAACGCGCGCCGCACGCACGTGGAAGACTGGATCGCGCTCATCATCTTCAATCATCTGCTGTCAGCGGCCGACGCGTACGTCGCGGCCAACCTCTGGGATTTTCCGGCGAAGGTGAGCGTGCGGGCGCTCCCGCCTGGAGCGCACGCCCGGGTCCGTTACGCCGGGTTGTCGCCGCCGGCGCTCAATCTCGAAGCGAGAATCACGGGAACGATCGCCTGGTGAAGGGCAGCGACGCGCCGATCGGCGTCTTCGACTCGGGCCTCGGCGGGCTCACCGTGGTGCGCGAGCTGATCCGCCAGCTGCCGAACGAGAGCATCATCTACTTCGGCGACACCGCGCGCGTGCCGTACGGGCCGAAGGGCGAGGACACGGTTATCCGCTACAGCCAGGACATCGCCGCCTTCCTGCGAACGCAGCAGGTAAAGGCGATCGTCGTCGCGTGCAACACCGCCACCGCGTACGCGCTTCCGACCCTGCGCGCGCAGCAGGACATCCCCGTCATCGGCGTGATCGAGCCCGGCGCGCGGGCGGCGGTGCAGGCGAGCCGCGGCCGGCGCATCGGCGTGATCGGAACGCGCGGCACTGTGCGCTCGCGCGCGTACGACAAGGCGATAGCGCGGCTGGCGCCGGACGCGACGGTGACCACTGCCGCGTGCCCGCTGTTCGTGCCGCTGATCGAGGAGGGCTGGCTCGACGGCGAGCCCACGCGGATCATCGCGCGCGGCTACCTCGAGCCCTTCACCGACGGCAAGATCGACACGCTGGTGCTCGGCTGCACGCACTACCCGCTGCTCAAGACCGTCATCGGCGAGACGATCGGGCGCGAGGTCCGCCTGATCGACAGCGCGCACGAGACGGCGGCGGAGACGGCGCGCGTGCTGCGGGAGAACGACCTGGAGGCCGGCGACAGCAACGCGCGTTACCGCTTCGTCGCGTCGGACGATCCGGAGCAGTTCCTCGCCGTCGGCCAGCGCTTTCTCGGCGCGCCGCTCGAGCGGGTGGAGCTCGTCACGCTCGGCAGCTGACCGCGTGATCAGGCCGTACCGCGCTCCAGGCTCGATAGGGCGGGGGAATCCAGCGAGCCGTCCCACCTGCGCAGCTCGATCGAGCGCTCCGACACCGTCAGGTAGGTAGGCGAGTCCAGCCACGAGCCCGCGTTGGCGAACACGCCGCGCCCGACACGCTCGAGCATCGCGACGTGCGAGTGCGCGTACACGAGGAGATCCAACCCGGGATCCGCGCTGAGCGCCTGGTGCGCGACGGCGCGGAGCCCGGTGCCCTGGTCGCGGGGGCGATAACCGCGGCTCGTGTGCGACGTCGCGGTCGCGATCTTCGTCGCGAGGTCGGGGTGCAGCCAGCTGAAGAGCTTGATGGAGACCGGGTTTCGGATCACGCTGCGCAGCCGCCGGTATCCCTTGTCCTCGACTTCGCGGAGCCCGTCGCCGTGCTCGATCCGGGCGCGCCAGCCCGCGAGCTCGCCCTCCCACGCTTCCATCGTGTAATCGACGCCGAGGTCCTCGCGCAGCACCTCGCCGCCCCAGCAGTCGTGGTTGCCCGCGACCCAGATGATGCGCGTCCCGCTGTCCTTCAGCTCCGACAGCGCGCCGAGCGTCTTGAACGCCCCGCGGGGGATCACGGTCTTCCACTCGAACCAGAAATCGAACAGGTCGCCGTTCACCACCAGCGTGCTCGCCCGTCCCCGCAGGGCTCGCAGGAAGCCCAGGAGGTCGCGCTCTACCTCGGGCGTCGCGGCGCCGAGGTGCGTGTCGGAGATTATGTAGGCAGGATCGGGCATCGGGGGAAAGGTACTCGCAATGGTGATTGGTGATTAGTGATTCGTGATTAGTGACGGCGGGTGGGAGGGCTGTCGGCGGTTACCAATCACCAATCACGAATCACCAATCACGAGTAACTTTCCCCCATGCCTTCCCGCGAGATCCAGCTCCGCGTCCGGTACGCGGAGACCGACCAGATGCGCGTCGTGTACCACGCCAATTATCTGGTGTGGTGCGAGGTCGGACGAACCGAATACATCCGCAGCGCGTTCGCATCATACGCCGAGGTGGAGCGGAGGGGAGTCGCTCTCGCCGTGGTGGAGGCGAACCTCCGCTTTCACGCGCCCGCCCGGTACGACGATCTGATCACCGTGACGACGACTTTGCGCGAGGCGCGCTCGCGGACGATGACGCTGGACTACGTAATAACGAACGCGGACACCGGCGAGAAGCTCGTGACCGCGAGCACCACCCTCGCTTCGACCGACCCGAGCGGCCGGCTGGTGTCGATGCCGGCGGACCTGCGCGGCGCACTGGAGAGATCGCGTGAGTAAACCAAAAGCGCTGTTGGCTATTGGCTGTTGGCTGTTGGCTACGGCGTGTGTCACGGTCCCCCGGGGTTCGTCTACGCTGAGCGAAGAGAACATCCGCGAGTACGCGATGCTGCTGCGCATGGCGGACTCGCGGACGCTCGACACGGCAGTCGTGGATCGCGGGCTTGCGTCGAGCTCGAGCGCAGTGCGGGCAGAAGCGGCGCGAGCGATCGGCCAGGTCGGGCGCGCCGCGGGCGCTCCGCGGATCGCGGTGTTGCGCCCGCTGCTGCGCGGAACGAGCGCGAGCGTCGCGGCGCAGGCCGCGTATTCGCTCGGCCTGCTGCGGGACACCGCGAGCACCGCGGATCTGGTGGAGGCGTTGACCTGGTCCGCGCCGGTTTCGCGCGAGGCGGCGTGGGCGCTCGGACAGCTCGGGAACGCGGCGCGCGGCGCGATCGTCGATGCGCTTGCCCGTGGTCATAAGGACCCCGCTACCCGTGTGCAGCTGCTGCTCGCGGCCGCGAAGCTGAGCCCCGTTCCTGCGCAGTCGGTCATCGAGTACTTCGACGACGAGCATCCTTCAGTCGTGTGGGCGGCCGGGTACGCGATCTCCCGTACCCGAACCGTCGCCGGACTGAGCGCGCTGTGGGCGCTCGGGGATTCGCTGGTGGCGAACAGGCCGGTTCGCCCCGGCTCCGACACGCTGGCCGCGTCCTTCGGCGGCGAACGCGGGGCGTTCGTCGATCCGGAGAGCGCGCCATACCGGATACGCGCGGAGATCGCCCGCGTGCTCACCCGTTCCGTGGCGGGGGATTCGCTGGCGAGCCGGGCGATCCCGTCGCTGGCGCAATACGCGCGCGACGCGCATCCGCACGTCCGCATAAATGCGCTCCGATCGCTAGGCAGCTATGGCGCGCGCGCGCGAGCCCACGTCGTTGTCGGCGCGCGGGACGCGGACGCGAACGTACGGATTGCGGCGGCGCAGAGCCTCGCGACGGTGCGCGACTCGGCGGCCGTGCCGTGGAATGAGCTGTGGGCGGCGGATACCGGCTTCATGTTCCGGCGGAGCTTGCTGGAGGCGTCCCTTCGATTCGGTGTGGAGCTACCGGCGGTTGCGTCCTGGAGCGGTGACACGGAATGGCGCAAGCGGTCCGCCGTCGCGTCCGCGGCGGGCGGGGCGCCAACCGGCGAGCAGAGTCTGCGCATCGCGGAGCCGCTGCTCTCCGACAGCGACGCCCGGGTCCGAGCGGCGGCTCTGAGCGGGGTCGCGTCGGATACGAGCCGGATCACGCCGCGCGTGCGCGAGCTGCTCAACCTCGCCGCGGCCGATCCCGATCGGATGGTCAGCGAGCGGGCGCGGGCGACGCTGTCGCGCCGCGCGGAAGACGAGAGCGAGAGCGCCGCGCCCGTACGAGAAGAGCGCTGGTACGTCGACGTTGTGCGGACGATCGTCGCGCCCGCGCTCGACGGCAGGCCGGTGCGGGCGACATTCACGACCGAGCGTGGTCCGATCGTGGTCGAGTTCTTCGGGGCCGAAGCTCCGCTGACCGTGAGAAACTTTCTCGATCTCGCGCGCGGCGGGACGTTTCGCGGCACCCACTTTCACCGTGTGGTCCCGAATTTCGTGGCGCAGGACGGCGATCCGCGCGGCGACGGAACCGGCGGACCGGGGTATTCAATCAGGGACGAGCTCAACCCGCATCGCTACGACCGTGGCGTGCTCGGGATGGCGCTGTCTGGTCCGGACACGGGGGGGAGTCAGTGGTTCATCACGCATTCGCCGCAGCCGCATCTGGATGGGGGGTACACGGTGTTTGGCCGGGTCATCGCGGGCTACGGCGTGTTGGATAGGATTGTTCAGGGCGACCAGCTCATGGACGTGCGATGAGAACGGCGCTGCGTGCTGTGTGCTAACGGCAAACAGCGGGACTGCGCTGCGTGCTGCGTGCTGCGTCCTCGCGGCATCGAGACGCATTCTGCGCCCCGGTGTTTCCTCAGCATTGTTTCTAATAGTTGCGTGCGCGCCGCCGGCGGCGGGGAGATTAAGCGGCGCGCCGGCGCCGAGCGTGGCGCTGCCGGGCTCGGAGCTGGCGCCGGGCTACCGGCAGGTGGTGTTCGACTGGGAGTTCGAGCAGGGCGACGCACGGATGCGCGGGGAAGGGGTGGTGCGAGTCGCGCCCCCGGACAGCGCCAGGCTCGACTTGTTTCTGGGCGGCGGCTTCGGGGGAGGCGCCGCGCTGCTGATCGGCGATTTGCTGCAGGCGCCGCTCGGAGAGAGCGCCAGGCGGCTGATTCCACCCGCTCCCATGCTCTGGGCGGCCCTGGGGCGGCTCGCCATTCCCCCGGCGGCCGACACCACCGTTCGCGTTGACGGGGCAGTCGTTTGGGCCGACATTGGAGCCATGCCCGTGTGGCGCGTGGAGTTTCACGGCCCCCGGCTGGCACGGCTCGACCGGATTGATGACGGACGGGTGAGGGACTTCGTCAATAGGCGGGAACGGGAAGTCGTGTACGAGTCCTTCTCGCCGCGCAGCAAGCTGACACTCAGGATCAAGCGGGATGAGCCCGTCATGGGATTCGATGCGAAGATCTGGACTCTGTAGCGTCGCGCTTCTGCTGACCGCCGGATGCGTCTACGGCTTCGCCGGCGGCGGTCTGCCAGCGCACGTCAAGACCATCGCCGTCATCCCCTTCGAGAACGAGACGACAAGCTCCGAGATCCAGCGCGAGCTGGTGGATGCGTTTCGCGCCGGACTGCGCGACCGGCTCGGCGTGCGCGAAGCGCCCGAGTCGCGCGCGAACGCGATCGTGCGCGGCACCATCCAGCGGTATGAAGTGGACATTCCGGTCGCGTATTCCGCGGACAACCGCGCCACGACCACGGCACTGCGCATGCTGCAGATCGTCGTCGACCTCGAGCTGGTGGACCAGGTGACCGGCGAGACTCTCTGGGAGCGGAAAGGCTTCACGGCCGACGCGAAGTACGAGGAGCGGGGTGAGCCGGCCGCGCGCAAGGAAGCGATCGGCCGCGTCGTCAACGCGCTGGTGGAAGGCGCGCAATCGCAGTGGTGAGACGCGCGGCAGGCGCCCGGATCGCGCGTGACCGCCACGGCCGGGGATTGCTCGGCTGCCTAGTCCCGCTGCTCGTCATCTCCATCATCGGTTACTTCGTGGCGCATGCGAGCGACGCAGCCCTCAGGTACTTCAGGTTCCGCGACGCGATGCAGCAGGAAGTGCGGTTCGCGAACCTGCCGCGGCGAACGGACGACCACATCGTGCTGCGGCTGCGGGCCATGGCGGACTCCCTGGAGCTCCCGGTGGAAGCGCGGCAGATCAACATCCGGCGCACCGAGAACGCCATCAGGATCTCGGCTGATTATTCGGAGACCATTGACTTCCTGATCTTCTCCAAGGGCTTCGATTTCCATCCGTCCGCCGAGCGAACTTTTTGACGGGCACGCCCTTCGATCCCGCGCGCAAGATCATGAGCTGGCCCGAGGCCGCGCGCTGGCGCGAGTCGCTCGAGGGCGCGCTCGTGTTCACCAACGGCGTGTTCGATCTGCTCCACCCCGGCCACATAGAAGTCCTCGCTGCCGCGCGGCGGGAAGGCGCGGCTCTGCTGGTCGGACTCAACTCCGACGATTCCGTCCGGCGGCTCAAGGGACCGACGCGTCCAGTGCGCGGCGAGGCCGACCGCGCGTTCGTGCTCGCCGCGCTCGAGGCCGTCGATGCCGTGGTGCTGTTCGAGCACGATACGCCGCTCGAGCTCATTCGCCATCTCCGCCCGGCGGTCGTCGTGAAGGGCGGCGATTACCGGCGCGAGACCCTCGTCGGCGCCGACGAGGTGGCGGCGTGGGGCGGCCGCGTGATCGTGGTGCCGTTGAGGGAAGGGCATTCTACCACCGGCACGATCGACGCGCTGCGGCGCGGAGCTGTCTGAAGCCGGGCGAACGGAGCGCGAACGACCGCGTCCTGCTGATCGCGACGCGGAGCGAGGACAAGGTCCGCGAGATCGTTCCGCTGCTGCGTCACCTCCCGGTACGCATTCTCAGCCTGTCCGACGCGGGGATCCCGCTGACGCCGGCCGAAGAATCGATCGAGCGTTTCGACACCTTCGAGGAAAACGCAGCGGCGAAGGCCAGGTACTTCTTCATCGCGAGCGACGGGATGCCGACGGTGGCGGACGACTCCGGCCTGACCGTGGACGCGCTCGAGGGAGCGCCCGGCGTGCACAGCAAGCGGTGGGCAAACCGCCCCGAGCTCGAGGGAACAGCGCTGGACGAAGCGAACAACCTGCACCTGCTGGAAGCCCTGCAGGGCTCGGCGAATCGACGTGCAAGGTATGTTTGCGTGGCTGCCTTTGCCGACGCCGCGACTACTATTGCCGCCCGGGGCGAGACCACCGGCGAGATCACCCCCGCCGCGCGCGGCAGCGCGGGCTTCGGGTATGACCCTTATTTTCTGTCAGACGATCTCGGCTGCACTTTCGGCGAGGCCGCTCCCGCGGAGAAGAGTCGCGTGTCCCATCGGGGCCGCGCCTTCCGGGCGCTCGCGAAGGAATTGTGCGCCGTTTTCAGTGACTAGTCACTAGTCACTAGTCACTAGTCACCAGTCACCGCCGTCAAATGTCCAGCAAGCTGCTCGCACTGCTCTGCGCGATCCCGCTGCTCTCCTGCTCGTCGGTGCGGCCGGCGCCGGAGGAGATAGTCAACGTCCTCGTGTACAACATCCACGCGGGGAAGGACGCGAAGGGCGCGGGCAACCTCCCGCGCGTCGCGGAGATCGTGCGAGCGACCGGCGCCGAAGTGGCGCTGCTGCAAGAGGTCGACATCAACACCCGCCGCTCCGGCAGAGTCGATCAGCCCTCGGTCCTGTCCGAGCTGACCGGGATGCGGCCGGTCTTCGGCAAGACGCTGGACTACGACGGCGGCCAATACGGAATCGCCGTGCTGAGCCGCTGGCCGGTGGAGCACGACACGGTATTCAGTCTGCGGGTCACGCCGCGCCAGGAGCGCGCCGGCGGATCGTACGAGCCGCGCGGGGTGCTCCATGTGCTGATCGCCACGCCGTACGGACCGCTGCACATTCTCAACACGCATCTCGATCCCTCGGCGGACGACCGGTTCCGGAGGCAGGAGGCGGCTACGATCCTGCGGCTCGCGGATCAGCTGCGCAGCAGCGGCGAGACGGTATTCATCGGCGGCGATCTCAACGCCAATCCCGACTCGCGCGTGCTGGAGATGTTCATCGACGCTGGCTGGAACGACGCCTGGGACGGGTGCGGCGAGGGAGAGGGGAAGACCTTCCCCTACGACACGCCCGTGAAGCGGATCGACTACCTTCTCCTCGGACCCGGCGCGACGTGCGTGTGGGCGGAAGTGCTCGCGACCGACGCGTCGGACCACCGCCCGATCATCTTCCACATAAGGATGGATCGCTGATGCGCCGCTTCGCGAACGTGCCCGGACTGCTGCTCCTGCCGTTGATCGCGGCCGCATGCTCGGCGGTACAGCAGGGAAGCGCATCAACGCCCGGGGCCGTCGTCACGGGAGGCGCGCTCCCGGCCGCGGCGGCTACCGCGACGCACCCGCTCGGTTCGGCGAAGCCCGGCGCCGCCACTCAGCTCACGGCGCCGGAGCAGGAATGGGTCGAGCGTACGCTGGCGGCGCTCAGCCCGCGCGAGCGCATCGCGCAGCTCATCATGCCCTGGGTCGGTGGCGGCTACGTGGCCGAGGGATCGCCCGACTTCGAGCAGGTTCGCAAGTGGGTGGAAGAGGACCAGGTCGGGGGTCTCGTGCTCTCCATCGGGAGCCCGCTGTCTTACGCGCTCAAGCTCAACGCGCTGCAGCGGCGCGCCGACGTTCCTCTCCTGATCGCGTCGGACATGGAGAACGGGCCGGGGATGCGGCTCGGCAACAGCTACGCGTTTCCCTCGATGCTGCCACAAGGCGGCGGCACCGTCTTCCCGCCGGTCATGGCGCTCGGCGCTACGCGCTCGCCCGAACTGGCCTTCGAGCTGGGCAAGGTGCTCGGGCTCGAGGCGCGCGCGGTCGGCGTGCATCTCGCCTTCGGACCGGTGCTCGACGTCAACTCCAATCCGCTCAACCCGGTCATCAACACGCGGTCGTTCGGAGAAGATCCCGCCCTGGTGTCGGCGCTGGCGACGGCGTACGTGCGCGGCGCCCGCTCCGCCGGGCTGATGACGACGGGCAAGCATTTCCCGGGACACGGCGACACGCACGTCGACTCGCACATTTCGCTTCCTACGATCGACGCGAATCGCGCGCGGCTGGACACGGTCGACCTGGTGCCGTTCCGCGCCGCGGCCGATGCCGGCATCGACGCGGTGATGACGGCGCACATCGCGGTTCCCGCGATCGAAGGCGACACGGCGCCGCCGGCGACGCTGTCGCGCGTGTTCATGACCGACATCCTTCGGACCGACCTCGGCTTTCGCGGGCTGCTCGTGACGGACGCGATGACGATGGGCGCCGTCGCCAGGCGGTACGGCGCGACGGAGCCGCTGCTGCTCGCGCTCGAGGCGGGCGCGGACGTACTGCTCATGCCGCGGAACGTGACTGACGCGATCGCGACGGTTGCGTCGGCGGTAGCGGCGGGGCGGATCACGCCCGCGCGCATCGACCTCTCCGTCCGGAAGATCCTCGAGATGAAGGTGCGGGCCGGGCTGCATCGCGGCCGGATCGTCGAGCTGGATTCGATTCCGACGATCGTCAACGTGCCGGCGCACGTGGCGGCGGCCGCGGCCATCGCGGAGAAATCGATCGTGCTCGCGCGCGACAGCACTGGCGCGGTTCCGCTCGCGCGCGGCGCGCGGCTGCTGTCGCTGACGTACGCGGAGGCCGACGACCCGATCGCCGGCCGGGTCTTCGATCCCGAGCTTCGCTCGGGCGGCCACGCGGTGACCTCCGCCCGCGTGGGGTCGCAGACGGGCGCGGCGGAGTACGCCGCGCTGCTCGCGCGAATCGACAGCGTCGACGCGGTCGTGATCTCGGCGTACGTGTCGCCGCGCGCGTACGCTGGATCCGTCGGCGCCGAGCCGGGCTTCTCGCGGTTCGTGCGCGACCTCGCCGCCCGCAAGCGGCCGGTGATCGCGGTGTCGTTCGGCAGCCCGTATCTGCTGAGCTTCTTCCCGGACGTGCACGCGTACATGCTCGCGTGGGGTGGAGCGCCCGTCAGCCAGACGGCGGCGGCGCGGGCTCTTCTCGGGCGCGCGCCGATCACCGGCAAGCTGCCCGTGTCCATTCCGCCGTACAACAGCTACGGCGACGGGCTGATGCGCGACGCACGCCAGTCCGGCGGTCGCCGCACTCGATGACTCGCGCGGTGGGCGGCGAGCCTGACGTGCTCGTGAACCTCGACGACGTGCGCGCGGCCGCCGCGGCGCTGCGGGGCGTGGCGGTGCGCACCCCGCTGCTGCGTGACGAAGTGCTGTCGGACCGGTTGGGCCACGCAATCTGGCTCAAGCCCGAGGTCCTGCAGCGCAGCGGGACTTTCAAGTTCCGCGGCGCATACACGTTCCTGAGCCGGCTCGATCCGGCGGTGCGGGCGCGCGGCGTCATCGCGCCGTCGTCGGGCAATCACGCGCAAGGCGTCGCGATGGCCGCCAAGGTGTTCGGCGTGCAGGCGACGGTGGTCATGCCGGAGACCGCGACCGAAGCCAAGCGCGGCGGCGCGGAGCGGCTCGGCGCCAGGGTCATCCTGCACGGCACGACTTCGCACGAGCGTACCGAGCTGGCCCACAGCATCGCGGCCCGCGACGGGCTGACGATTGTGCATCCGTACAACGACAACGCCGTCATCGCCGGCCAGGGGACGGTCGGTACCGAGATTCACGAGGACTTGCCGGACGTGGACTCCGTGCTCGTGCAGGTGGGCGGGGGCGGACTGCTCGCTGGGATCGCGGTCGCGATCAAGGCGCTCTCACCGTCCACGCGGGTCATCGGGATCGAGCCCGAGCGGACGCCCAAGCTTTCCAAGGCCCGCGCGGCGGGGAAGCCTGTCCGCCTCGAGCACCAGCAGGGGCTGGCCGACGGGCTGCTCGTCGCCGAGATCGGCGCCATCCCCTTTCAGCACCATCAGGCGTACGTCGACGAGGTCGTCACCGTGGCGGACGCGGACATCGTGCTCGCCATGCGCCACCTGCTCGATCGCGGGAAGCTGGTGGTCGAGCCGAGCGGCGCCATCACGGTGGCGGCGCTGATGACGGGCGCGGTGCGGGCGCGCGGCCCGACCGTTGCCGTGTTGAGCGGGGGAAACATCGAGTGGTCCGCGCTCACCAAGCTTTTTGCGTGAGTTGTGAGTTGCAGTCACCAACCCGTGGAGGAATGATGCTCGAAGCTCGCAGATACATCGCCCTCGTCGCAGTCGTCGTCGCGGCCGGAGGGTGCGCCACGGCTCAGACCGCTGCCGACAGAGTCGCGGCCGCCGCGGTCGATTTCGTGACGCCCACCGGCGGCTCGATGGGCAGCGCCATCATCTGGCAGGATCCCCTGGGAGTCGTGCACGTGGACGGTCAGGTGCGCGGGCTCCAGCCCGGATCGCACGGCATCCACTTTCACGCCGTGGGTCGCTGTGACGGAGCCGCGTCGCTGGCGTTCGCGTCGGCGGGCGCGCACTACAATCCGGGCAACAGGAAGCACGGGTTGAATGCGCCGGACGGACCGCACGCGGGCGACGCGCCGAACATAACGGTGGACTCCGACGGCAAGGCGCTCGTGAGCTTCACGACCGACCGTGTCACTCTGACCGGCGGGCCGGCGACGCTGAACGACGCGGACGGATCGGCGCTGGTGATTCACGCGCTGGGCGACGATCAGGTCACGGACCCGTCGGGTAACAGCGGCGCGCGGATCGCGTGCGGCGTGGTGCGGATGAGATAGGGCCCGGTTGCCGGGAAAAGCGCTGCGTGCTGCGTGCTGCGTGCTGCGTGCTAGCCGGCTTCGATACCGGAATCAGCCTAAGAGCCGCTGCGCTGACAAGTAGCGCGTGCGCGGGCGACGTGGGTGGGCATGTGGATGGCGACAGCGCGGCCCTTGCGGTCCGCGTCGCCGGTGCCGAGCGCCGCGCCAATGAGCTGCACCGTCGTAGCCGACGTTCCGAACGCGTCCACGACCATTCCGTTAGCCCCGACGCTTGCGGCCCGCTGCTTCATGCGCAACACCATCTCGTCGTCGCCTGTCCACACCGAGTTGCCTTCGGCGGTGATGAGGGCGACCTCATAGTAGTTGTTCGGCACCTTCGAGTAGCTCTCGTATACGATTACCGCCTCCGCGCAGGTCGGCGGAAACTTGTGCTGTGGTACGGTATTGCTGACCCTGATGCCGCCGCAGGCGGTGACCGCGACTCCGGCCGCGGCGATCGCGGCAACCCTCAGGGTCGATCGGCTGGACATCGCTGCATCCTCGTGGTTGGTGCGCGTGTCAGGGAGTGCAAGCACGGGGCCGCCGGCCCCTGGGGCGACCTCGGATTTCGGATTGAGGCCGCAAGGGTCCTCAATCTGCAATCGCTCGCTTAAGTTTCAGTGTTGTCTCGGGGCGTAGCGTAGCCCGGTATCGCGCCTGCTTTGGGAGCAGGAGGTCCCCGGTTCAAATCCGGGCGCCCCGATGAACTGAACTAGCGGCTCGACATGCAGTTACGGTGTCGGGCCGTTTTTTCGTCCAGGACACGTGAGCCCCTTTGTGTGTCCGTTTGTCCGGAAATCATGTACCTGTAGCGCGGTCCGTGACCTTCCGCGTTTCGCTCATCACGGTCAGCATCGTGTTCGCGTCCGCGGCCTGATAGCACGTGAGCAGCGTCTGCGTGTCCTTCCACCCGCCGGCAGCAGCCACATCAGGAAGCGGCAGGTGCTTCCGCTCGCTGGCCCACTTCCTCCGGTACGCATGCCAGGTACTGCCGTCGAGCTTGGGCAGCCCTGCGTGGCGCTCTGCGACCAACAGGGCACGGTCGAACACCTCTCGGCCTAGCGGACGATCGGGGTTGGTAGGCGACGGGGAACTGGCTGAGCTCGCGGGGACGACACAGGCGACGATTTCCCTAATCGAAAACGGCGAGGGCAATCCTCGCCTCGACATACTGGCGAGAATTCTGACGGTTCCCAAATCGCCGCCCAAGGAGCTTGGCCGCGTTCGACGCTCCCGACGCGCGATCGCCGGATTTCTTTACTCCCGCCCCGTTTCCCGAAATCGAAACGTGGTCTGAGGAAGCGGCATTACCCAGCCAGATGATCCTGGGAGCGCCCTTCTCAGGCTTTGCCGAAACGCACCGAGGGCCGTAGCGCGATTGAGTTGAATCGGACGAGTCTGTGATCGAAAAAAATCTTCCCAATGCGTGACGATCACATATGCCGGTCTAAGTACGACAAGAAGGCTGTCGGGCGTAGCCGAAAAATTCGATGATGTCGCCGCGCATAACACCGCCACATCGACTGCGCGTTCGGCCAGAACGTCGCTCGGCGGAAATCCAAACGGCGGCTCGCTCGGAGCGTCCTGAAAATAGATTCTAAAGACCGGCTCTCCAGCAGGATCGGACAGGACGTCAATCAGGAATGCGTATGGCTCGCCGAGTTTCCATCCCGCGGCAGTATGAGGCAGGCTGTCGAGATCGACTTGGAGTGTGCCGGCCGCAAAGGTGTAGCTCTGTTTCCATGCCCGGAAAGTTGGTGCGTGACCGGCAGTCAGCGCCATGAAGCGATAGGCACTGTCGCTGGAATAGTACCAGACGCCGGGCCACTCCCTTGATCCCGCAGCTGCTTCAGAAATAGCCACGACCCGCTGACCACCATTGGCTCGTAAAGCCGAGTCACCCATCAGCATGTGGCGAACGGAAGGCCCGCCGTAAACCTTGGATGAAGTGGCGCGCATCGTCGCGATGTACGGTACATCCATTAGATGGTCGTAATGGCCGTGGCCGACGAGGATTGCCGTAGCTCGATCTGCAGAGTGAGGAAGCAACTTTTCAATTGCCCCCGTGTCGGCCGAGATACGTGGCCAACTGCGAAACAGTCGACTCAGTCGAGGGCTCACCATCGAGAGGGAAGGGGTGCTGAAAAAAGGCGCCGTCAACAAGACGTGACCCTGGTGCTCGATCAGCAGTCCCGACACTCCCAGGTATGTGATGGTAATGGCGCGCTCCGAATCGCCACACGCGCCAGGCGCGCATCCGACGGCGTGTGGTCGCGACTCCAATTGATTGTCGATGGTAGTCGGAGGAAAACATCCCACTACCAAGAGCAACGCGATCACACTGCAGTTTATTCCACGCATACATCGCACGCCGCATTCACCGCTTCACCCTGTCGAACCGCAGGCCCCGCACGCCGTCGGTGTTCACCGTAAATCCCGCCACCGCACCGCGACGGTCGCGCAAAAATTTCGCGACACCAACACGACTCCCCTGAAATGCGTCAGCGAAGATGGGCCGGAGGACGATTTCCGCCCTCCCCCGGATCCGGATCACCAGCCCCGAATCGCGCGCTGCGAGCGTGTACGTGGTTGCGAGCTCCGGGCTCACATACTCGCCCGCGAACGCGCGCAGCTCCGCGCTCGACGGTGCGACCGCGACCAGCCGAGGGTGGCCAGCGTAATCCGGGCAATCTTGCTCACGAGGCGCTACCTCTGGAAACCAACGTGACGGGCCACCTTTCAATCCCTGTAATCGGCTCGAACATACCGCAGTTGGCCAACGGTATCAACGTTGCGATGAGTCGCCGGGATATTTCGCGGTGTCCCGCACGCCGCGGGACCGGCGAGGACGTCAACCCGGTTCAAATCCTGGCGCCCCGATGAATTGAACTAGCGGCTCGACATGCAGTTATGGTGTCGGGCCGTTTTTTCGTCCAGGACACGTGAGCCACTTTGTGTGTCCGTTTGTCCGGAAATCATGTACCTGTAGCGCGGTCCGTGACCTTCCGCGTTTCGCTCATCACGGTCAGCATCGTGTTCGCGTCCGCTGCCTGATAGCACGTGAGCAGCGTCTGCGTGTCCTTCCACCCGCCGGCAGCAGCAACATCAGGAAGCGGCAATGCCAATAGATTCGACTAGAGGCGTCAACACTAGCTGTAAGCGGGCCCGTTTCTGTGTCCCTTTCTAGCTGCATACTCCGACCTTCGATGAGGGAAAACTCCGGCACCGACGCCCGTTCTCCCTATGAATCCCGACAGGATGCAGTTATTGGTTAGGTAATAATCCTGCTTTGGGAGCAGGAGGTCCCCGGTTCAAATCCGGGCGCCCCGACTGGATCCAGCCATTTGCCAAGCGCAGGGTAAAAACGCACCTCCATGACGCAGATCTCCTTCAACGGCGTGGGGGTGAGCTTCGGCGCTTCCACGGTCTTCTCCGACATCTCGTTCACCATCGCGGCGGGCGAGCGGTGGGGAATCGTCGGACGGAACGGCACCGGAAAGACGACCCTGTTCCGGCTGCTCACCGGCGAGCTGGAGCCCTCGCGCGGCAGCGTCGTGCGCCAGCCCGGGCTGCGCGTCTCGCTGCTGGAGCAGCACCGCGCTTTCGGCGGCGCGGAGATGGTGTGGGAGGCGGCCGCGGGCGAGCTCGGCGAGCTGCTCGCGCTAGAGCAATCGCTGGTGGCCCAGGCCGAGGCGCTCGCCCACGATTCGTCCGCCGCCGCGCTGGCGCGCTACGGCCGCGATCTCGAGCGGTTCGAGCGCGAGGGCGGCTACGAGGTCACTTCGCGCATCGACGCGGTGTTGCACGGCATCGGGTTCGATCCCGCGCGCGCACGCATCACACCCGTTTCCACGCTGAGCGGCGGCGAGCGCGGACGCCTCGGTCTCGCGCGCCAGCTCGTGAGCACCGCGGACATCCTCCTGCTGGACGAGCCGACCAACCACCTGGATCTGGAGACGACTCGCTGGCTCGAGCAGTACCTGAAGGACACGGAGCGGACGGTCATGCTCGTCAGCCACGACCGCGCCTTTCTCGCGGCCACGGTCGATCACGTCCTTCACTTCGAGGGCGGCTCGGCGACGCCCTACTCGGGCGGATACGAGGCGTTCGTCGCGCAGCGGGAAGAGCGGCGCCTCGCGCAGCAGCGGCAGTTCGCGCAGCAGCAAAGCAAGATCGCGAGAGAGGCCGACTACATCGCGCGCAACATCGCCGGGCAGAACACGCGCCAGGCGAAAGGCCGGCGCAAGCGCCTCGAGCGGATGCCGCGGCTCAGCGCACCCGTCGGCGACGAGGCTACCATGGCGCTGCGCTTCGAGGTCAAGGAGCGCGGCGGAGACCGCGTCGTGTCCGCGCTGCACGTGGACGTCGCCGTGGAGACCCGCACTCTCGTGCGGGACTTCACCGGCGCGGTGATGCGCGGCGACGTCCTCGGCTTCATCGGGCCAAACGGGAGCGGCAAGTCCACCTTCATAAGGACACTGCTCGGCGATCACCCGCTCGCGGCAGGAGAGCTCCGCACCGGCGGCACGGTGACCGCTGCGCACTACCGACAGGACCTGTCCCAGCTGCCGGGCGAGAGCTCCATCTATGAGTGCATCGCCGAGCTGCGCCCGACGTGGGAGCGCCGGCTCGTGCAGGGACATCTGGGCCGGTTCGGCTTCTCCGGCGACGAGGTGCAGCGCCGGATCGGATCACTCTCGGGCGGGGAGCAGGCGCGCGTCGCGCTGGCGATGCTCATGCTGTCCGGCGCGAACCTGCTGATCCTGGACGAGCCGACCAATCATCTCGACGTCGAATCCATCGAGGCGTTGGAGGACGCGATCGAGCGCTACGACGGGACGGTGCTCCTCGTGAGCCACGACCGCGAGCTGCTGCGCGCCCTGACGAGCAAGGTCTGGGTGCTGCACGACACGCGGATCATCGAGTTCCCCGGCGGCTTCGCCGAGTGGGAGGAGGTGAGCGCGGAGCGGGAGCACGGGGCGCGCGTCCAGGCCTCGGAGGAGCAGGCGCTCAACCGGCTGCACGAGCGCCAGCGGGTCGCGCGGGCGGATAAGCGCGCCGCGAAGCCGGGGAGCCGCGGCGGCCAGCGATCGGAGGAGCGCGCACTGCGTCGCGGGCTCGAGGAAGCGGAAGCACGCGTGAGTATGCTTGAAGCGAGGATCGCCTCGGTGACCGCGGAGCTGGAGAACCCTGAGCTGTACACCCGCGCAAACGGGCCGGCCGATGCCGGGCGGCTCGGTGTGCAGCTCGAGGAGCTGAAGGCGGAGCTGGACCGTTCGCTGGAGGAGTGGAGCGAGGCAGGTGCGCGGCTCGCCGCCTTCGAGTGACCGTTCGGCAGGCGCTCCCTGCCGGAAAACCGTAGATTCCCGGCATGGCAGCGGATGATCCCACAGTGGCGCTTGCGGCGCGCGCCGAATGCTGACGCCTTCGACGGGCATCCCGGCGCTCCCCGATCCGGATGACGCGGGGACGAGTGACGTGGTGTGGGATTGGAACCTCATCACCAATGCTCTCCAGTTCAGC
>JANLGX010000521.1 GCA_024654005.1 Gemmatimonadaceae bacterium
GAGTCAGCATCTGCTGGCCGAGGCGGCGCGCCTCCTTCCGGAGCTGCGCGATCCAGTCGACCTGCCGCAGCCGGCCGGACTCGGCGACGACACGGAGCGGGTCAGGTTCTTCGAGGGGATCGCGGCTCTCATAGATGCCGTCGCATACGAGCAACCTGTGTGCATGGTCCTCGAGGATCTGCACCACGCATCGGGATCCACGGTGGAGCTGGTGCGATATCTCGGGCGCAGGTTGCAGCAGTCTCCGGTGCTGATCATCGCGACGTGGTCGGTGAACGGCTGGCCGGAAGCGCGCCCTTCCGCCGATGGATTCGACCGGATCGAGATCGCGCCGTTGTCGCTCGCTGAATCCGAACGGCTGATCGACTCCGTGCTGGAGCCGGGTGACGTCAGCGTTGCTGACCGGCGGCGGCTCGCGGGACTTTCGGCCGGCACGCCGTTGCGCGTGCTCGAGCTGGCCGAGCGGGCTCGTGACGGGGACATCGCGCCCGCTTTGCCGGTGACGATTCGCGACGTGCTCTGGCGGCGCTTGCAGCAGTGCAGCCCGCGGGAGCAACGGTTGTTCGTAGCCGCGGCACTGTTCACGCAGGCGGTCAGCATCCGACTGCTGGCCGCCGCGGCGCACGTGTCCGAGTCGGCGGCCCTGGAGGGTGTGCTGGGCCTGGAGCGTCGCGGCCTGCTCATTCAGCGCGAGGGCCGGCTGACTCCGGCGAGCGCCGCGGCGGCGGAGCTGGCGCTGGACAGCACGGGCGCCGCCGGGGTAGCATTGCTGGCAGGATGGGCGGCTGACGCCCTGGCGGCCGAGCGTCCGTCCGCGGCGGGCGAGCTGGCCCGGCTGTATTCGCTAGCGGAGCGGAGACCGGCGACGTACCGGTTTGCGCGCACCGCCGCCCTGGACGCCGCCACGTGTGGCGCGTATGACGAGGCCGACCGCTTCCTGTCGCTAGCGAGCGACTCCTCCAGCACGGAGGTCGAGCGCGCGGAAGTTGCGGCGCTGGCGCGTTCGCTTGGAGGAGGCCCGCGACTGCTTCCAGCCGGCGCTGCCACGGTTGCGACCGGTCAGGACAAGCCCGCTCGGACGCGCCGCGCGGCCGGAGACCGGACGGACTATGCGGACTCCGCGGCGGACATTCCGCTCCCGCGAGAAGCGCCGCCCCAGTGGTGGTCGCGCTTGCGGGTGCACCCGTGGCTATGGGCGGCCGGAGCCGTGACTGCCGGCGCGACCGCACTCGTAGTGGGAACCGGACTGGAGGAGCGCACGTCCACTCGAGGGAGCGTGTTGGTGGACACGTTGGTGCTGGTGGAAAGATTGGATCCGCACGACGTGAGGTACTACTTCGCGACCGGGCCGTTATCCAGCAATGTGCGGCGGGCGCCCGCCACGTGGGTACCGTCCGGCGGGCAACGCTGGGTGGATTCCCTCACCTTGCCATGGATCAACGCGGTCGCCTCGCCGGACGGCAGAATGGTCGCGGTCGAGCGTGTCTCGCCGGCGGGCGTCGACGTTTACATCATCGACGCCGTCGCCCGGGATACCACGCCGCTGGCAGTGGGAGGAGGCGACCACATCGTTGAAGGCTGGTCGCCAGACGGTTCCCGGCTGCTCGTCATATCCGGCCGCACCTCGGCGGATGGCGTTTACGATTCGGACCTTTTTGCCTATGCCGCTAGTCCAGGCGGCGCGCGTATAGCGATCGATACCGGCACTGCTCGCTCCGTCACACAAGCACGGTGGTCGCCGCGCGGTACGGAAGTGGCGTGGGTTGCCCGTGACGCCGAAACCAGGCAGCAGGATGTGTTCACGGCCCAGGCAGACGGCGGCCGCGCGCGGAATCTGAGCAGGCATTCCGCCGAGGAATACGATCTCGCGTGGTCAGCGGACGGCGAGCGCGTCGCGTTCACGAGCGAGCGCGACGGAAACGCGGAGATCTACGCGGCGGAGCTCGCGACGGGCCAGCTTCGGAGAATGACATTTCACGCGGCGCAGGACAGCCGCCCGTCGTTCTCGCCGGACGGACAGTTTCTCGCGTTCGAATCGGTCCGGACCGGCAGGCTCGAAGCGTACGTCATGGCGGCGTTCGCCGGCTCCCCCCGCCCACTTGCGGGAGTGGGAACGCGGCTCGAGATCGTCGGTTGGAAGGGACGGCCTCCGCCCTTCGTGAACGCCGTGACGCTTCGCGCGACCGCCACGCTCGAGCCGCGTGACAGCGCGACAGCCGTCGCGGACGCGACGGATCAGTATGGTAACGAGCTGGCGGTTGGCGGCGTCCGCTGGTTTTCGCTCAACCCGAATATCGTGAGCGTGCGCGCCGTCGTCGATTCGATCCCGGGCCGGGCGGTACTGCTCGCCGGCCGGCAGGGAATCGCGAGGGTCGTAGCCGATGTAGCTGGATGGCGGACGGATACCGCTGTGATCCAGGTCGGACTCGGAGGCATAGGGGCAGTGAGCGATCGGTTCGAGTCGGCGGCCTTGCAACTTTCCTGGATTCCGCTCGGCTCTCCGGGAGCGTATACAGCCGCGGGTGTCGGCCGGGGCGGCACGGGCGGGTTGGTTCCCAATGGAGATTCGCGCTGGGAAAGTGGCGTGCTTAGCGCGACACCAATACACCTCCGCGCCGGCCTGACGGTCGAGGCGTGGGTGAGGGCGCCGCTCGCGGACGACAGACCCGGCGCGCGCAGCTTCTCGATATCGCTGGTGGCACCGGGTCCGAGGACGCCGCTCGATTCCATCTCACCGCAGCTCCTCCGTCTGGCATCGATTACGTGGCTGGGCGATGCCGCGCGGATGTCCTACTCCGCCGAGGGCGAGGTGCGCAGCGAATCTGTCGGCGCGATCGGAGCCGGCAACCAGCACCGTTTCAGAATTGTGGTAGAGCCGTCCGGAAGAGCAGCCTTCTACGTCGACGGCAAGCTGCGCTGGCGGTCGAACGTCTCGCTGCTCTCGGGAAGCGAGGAGCGAAGGGTGCAGCTCTGGCTCGGCTCGCGCGGGACCGGCAACGCCGTCGTCATGGACGACGTCTCGGCGACAGCGGGAACCGATCGTGGGTCAGCAGCCGCGAACCGGGATTCCGAACGATAGCTTGCCGACCGGACCGGCGGGCGGCGCCGCCGCGCGCTCCCACCGCACGGTGCCGGTGGTGTAGCTCGTAGGCGAGACGAGCGGCAGCCCGTCGAACGATTCCTCGATCCGCGCCGCAACCGCGCTGTCCACGTCCACCACGTCGACGAAGAGCGTGCCGTACGAGCCGCCCGTGATGTTGGCCGGATCGCGGCGCAAGGTGTCCTGCACCG
>JANLGX010000002.1 GCA_024654005.1 Gemmatimonadaceae bacterium
ATCCACGGGGGATTCCCCGCGACGAGATCGAAGCCGCCCGCGTCCGCGACTTCGGCGAAATGCACGCCGAATGAAAACGGCAGCGCGCCGCCGGCCAGCAGACCCTTCTTCCGGCGTCCGAGCTCGCGCAACGCGCAACGGACGTCCGCGAGCGCGCGCCGGGTGTCGGCCGACGGCGGCTGGCGGCCACCGAACAGATCGCGCGCGCGAGCCGAGAGGAGCAGCTCGCGTCTCGCGTTCTCCAGTGCTCTCGCTTCGCCTGCAACCGCGTCGATCGCCAGCGATCGCTCGGCGCGGTCCAACATCCGGGCGAGCGCCTTCCTGCGCGGGCCGCGGGATCGAGTGTAGCGGAGGCGCAGACGCGAGATCTCCGGGCGGGGAGCATGCCGTGCAGCCGCGAACGTACCACCCAGCAGAGTGTCGCCGACGCGGATCTGCCGGTCGAGGTTCGGGAGCGGAGTGATCGCGCGAATCCCCTGGTCTCTCTGCTCCATCACCATGGCGAGCCAGAGACGCAGCTCGCACAGCCAGACCGCCATCGGGTTGGAATCGACGCCGAATATGGAAGTCGTGAGAGTCGAGCGGGTGATGTCGCCGGTGCTTCTCTCGTCTCCGCTCGCGGACGCAAGCCAGCTCAGCTCGCCGAGCGCAAAAACGAGAAATGCGCCGGAGCCGCAGGCTGGATCGAGCAGGCGAAACGCGCGCAGCCGCTCGAGCAATGCCGGGCGGGCAGCGGACGGTACCTGGCGCGTGGCGAGGAACGACTCGATCTCGGCGGGTGGCGTGGTCGAGCCATGCAGCGCGTGCGCGAGCGCTTCGCGCATTACGCGCTCGACGAGCGACTGCGGCGTGTAGAACGCGCCGGAGGACTTCCGGTCCGGCGCCGCCATCAGCGATTCGAACGCCTTGCCGAGCATCTCCGGATCCACCGCGGCCTCCGACCATTCGCTCGAATCCTCGCGCGGGGTGAAGCGATGGCGGCAGAGAAGCTCGCCGTAGAGAGCGCCGATAGTCTCGTCGGGGAACTCCGCCGAGCGGGCGCGGCGCTCGAGCGCGGTGCGGGAGAACAGTCCGCCGTTCAGAAAAGGGATGTCCCCGAAACCGCGCGCGCGGCTGCTTCTGGCGCGCGGCGGCGTGTTGAGCGTTCCGAAGAACAGTGGGAGCAGCACGCGCCGGTGGTACCGCCCGCCGCCGGCCATGCAGTCGGCGAAGCCGTTGGCGAGAAAGCCGTGATCGCCGTTGAGCCAGCCCTGGGTCTCGAGGAAGGCGAGGAAGAGAAGCCGCGAGACGTACAGCAACGACAGCTCGCGCGAATCGTCGTGTGTGAGCGCGTGGGCGACGGACAGGGCGAGCGATTCCACGATCTGCTCGAGCGTGGCATAGAAGCGACGAGTGAGCGCCTCGCGGCCGAGTATCTCCATCCAGCGGCAGTGCATCAGCACGTCGATGTGTCCCTGCGTGGAGGCGAGCGCGCAGAGCGTATCGGCGTCGCTGTCGATCACTTTCGCGCGCTCGCACAACAAAGCGCGCGTGCGCGGCGGCTGCCGCTCGTGGGAGAACGTTGCGACGGCGACGTGCCTGCGGTCGGAGTCGACAGCGAGGAGGAGCCAGAGCAGCTGCGGCGCGTGGGAGGACAGGCGCGACGCGGTTCGCGTGAGCGCGTCCTTCAACGAGACCGATTGGGTCACGTCGAGGATCAGCGCGCGCGTGGAGCCAGGCCCGCGGCTGATCCGGACTTCGGCGACAGCGGAGGGAATTCCGATGGCCTCGCGGGTCGCGCCGTCGAGGCGGCGGGCGGGTCCCGGGAAGCCCAGCTCGCGCGCGATGGGTGCGAGCTGGTCGAGGGACGATGCCGCGGAGAGCAGGGCGCGGGCGCGGCTGAGCGAGAGCACGATGCACTATCGGCACCGCGCGTCCAGCCCCAGTCATCGTTTTGTTACGGGTGTTGTCCGATCTAGCTGGCTACATAGTCCCTCTCCTTCCAGCTCACATTGCGCCCGCGCACGATCGCGCGTACGTAGATGTACAGCGCCATCGCCGCGCCGATCGGATACAACAACGCGAGAAACACCGATTCCCCCGAGTCCCGATAGAATTTCATCCACAGCAACACCGTCGCCGCCGTGGCGACCGCCGCCCAAACGAGAACCGGGTAAGACACGAGCCCGAGCGCCGCGAGCACCAGCGTGACCGGCGGCAGCAGGTTGAACAGCGGCGGAAGGACCAGCGCCAACGGAAAGATCCAGCGAAACACGCGACCGGGCGGCATGGCGTGCATTCCCCCCGCGTACACGTTCTTCCCCCAGCCGGCGATCATCTCCCGCAGCGACGAATACATGCGCGTCGAGAGCTGCTCGCGCCCGTCGATGAACACGACCTTCTTCCCGAGACGGTGGAACCGCTGCGCGAGCATCAGGTCCTCGGCCACGGTGTGCTTCACCGCCTCGTGCCCGCCCGTCTCGTCGTACACCGCGCGCGGAATCACGAGATACTGGCCGTTGGCGATCTTGCGCCACGCGTGCTTCGAGCGGTTGATCTCCTCGGTGCCGCCATACCAGGCGTTGAGCATCCCGAACACCTGCGCCTGCACCAGCTTCTCCCACAGCGTCACCATCTCCTGCCTGCCGGAGACGGTGAACAGGTCCGC
>JANLGX010000004.1 GCA_024654005.1 Gemmatimonadaceae bacterium
GTCGCTCAGCTCCACCGGATCGCGATACGCGATTCGCAGCGCGCGGCGGTGCAGCGAGCCGACGGACGACGCGGTGGGAGCCTCCTGCCCCGCTTCGCGCTCGGCCCACCAACGCGCGTCGGCCAGGCGGAGGACAGAGGCAAATCGCGTGCGACCGGCGACGGAAACCCAGCGGCGGATGTCGGCGTCCGTGGCGCCCGTGGCCGATAGGAGCGACGAGCGCATCGAGGACTCGAGCTTGGCCAGCGCGTCGAGCAGCGATGATATCCATGATGCTGCGGCGTTCGAGAAGCGGAGCGCCTTCAGCGCATTCCCGGATCGGCCCGCCGGCGCTGCCGCGAGCAGCATCGCCACCCGCAGCAGCCGCCGCTGAGGCCGCGCCGCGAGAATCGGACGACGGAGATGGTCGATGGCGCGGAGCTGCAGATCCGTCACACCGGCGAGATCGGGAACCAGCGTTCCGAGCGCGCCGCTGTCGCGCCATTTCGCGAACGCGCCGCTCGGACAGGGCACCTGGTCCATCGTCTTCTCGATCTCCTGCCGCACGCGCTCGGGCGAGAGCCGCGTCATGTGCGGCGCGCTGTCCACGATCGCGGCCCACGTTTTCTTTTCGATCTCGAAGCCGTAGCGCGCGGCAAAGCGGATCGCGCGCAAAGCGCGGAGACGATCCTCCCGCATGCGGTCCTGCGGATCGCCCACGGCCCGGACGATCCCGGCGCGCAGATCCTTCTCGCCGTGCAACGGGTCGTGCACGACGTTGCGCGTCGGCGAGTATGCGATGGCGTTGAGGGTGAAGTCGCGCCGCGCGAGATCCTCGTCGAGCGACGCGCCGAACTCCACGACGGCGTGCCGGCCATCGGTCTGCACGTCGCGCCGGAACGTGGTCACCTCGTGCATGACGTTGTGCTCGTCGAGCACGCCCACGGTCCCGAACTCGATTCCGACCGGCACGGTTCGACGGAAGATCTTGCGTACCTGGTCGGGCGTCGCCGCCGTGGCGAAGTCCCAGTCGAGATGCTGCTCGCCCAGCATCGCGTCCCTGACCGCACCCCCGACGCACCAGGTCTCGTGCCCTGCGGCTTCCAGCGTCCGTGCGATCCTTAGAACCGCCGGCGGTGGCTTGAGCGTGGTCATGGCAGTATCGGTGCGCTCGCCCACGATCGAGGGGTGGACCCCCTCCGCCTCCTACGCTCGCAAACTGCGCTCGCTATCACGGAGGCTTCAGGGGCCCATCCCTCGATCCTGGGCCCGGGCATCGTGGAGCCCGCAGACCGCGGCGGCCGAGCCGACAGCCCGGAGGGGACGCGAGTGCCGGGCCCCCGTAGCCCCCGTGGTAGCGAGCGCAGTTTGCTCGCGTAGGGGGCGAAGGGGGTTCGGACTCGCGTCCCCCGCGCGAGATCATTCAAACTCACTGTCCGCCCAAAGACCCAAGCCGAGCCATCGCTTCGCGAGCGAGCCGGTCGGCGTCCGCGGCGGACTCGGCAACGGCCTCAAACGCGTACGTGACCAGGGCGTCGGCCAGCAGGAGGTCGGGGGCGACTGCCGGCGTCTGCGGCGCCGCCTTGAGAACTCGCTCGAGCACGCGCTCACCCGCCTTGAGCAGCGCCCCCGGCGCGTTGGAGAATGGGAGATCCAGCTCCGCGGTGAGCTCCGTGCGCAGCGCGTCAGCGAGGGCGGCCGGCGGCGCGGGGTCGCGCGCGTCGAGCCACTCGCCGAGGGTCACTTGGCGGCCGCGAGGTGGCGCCGGATCACGTCGGGGACGGTGGCGAGCAGCGCGGGGATGTCTGCCGTTTCAGGGAGACCCGCCTGGGCCATATGCGGCTTGCCGCCGCCACGTCCGCCGGCGGCGGCCGCGATCTCCTTGAGCACGTTGTCGGCACGCACGCCGCGGCCGCGGAGGTCGTCGCTCACCACCGTGAGCAGAGTCCGTTTTCCGTCGTCGAGCGTGGCGACGAGCACGGCCGCGCCGGTGCCCATACTCTCGCGCAGGGAATCTCCGATTGCCTGAAGGGATTTTAAGTCCCTCGCGTCTACGGACGACGCGATCACGCACACGCCGTCGATAGTCTGCGCACTCTCGATCAGCCCGCCTGCCCCGTTCGGCGTGCTGCCGCCGGCTCCCGAGCGACGGGCTTCGGCGAGCTGTCGTTCGGACTCCTTGCCCTTCTCCAACAGCGCCCGCACGCGCTTCACCGCCGCGCCCGGCTGCGCCCGCACGAGCCGCTCGACTTCCGCCAGCTCGCGCTCCTTCTGCAGCATCAGCTCGAAGGCGAGCGGCCCCGTCACCGCCTCGATCCGGCGCACGCCGGCCGCTACGCCCGTCTCGCTGGCGATCCGGAACAGCCCGATCTCCGCGGTGTTGCGCACGTGCGTGCCGCCGCACAGCTCCGTCGATACGCCGGGAACTTTCACCACGCGCACGACGTCGCCGTACTTCTCGCCGAACAGCGCCATCGCGCCTTCCCCGATCGCGTCCGAGTACCGCTTCTCCTCGAACTTGAGCGGCGTCGCGGCGAAGATCGCGCGGTTCACCTGCTGCTCGACGGCGGAGATCTGCTCCGGCTTCATCGGACCGTTGTGCGTGAAGTCGAACCGCAATCGGTCCGGCGCTACGAGCGACCCGGCCTGATGCACGTGCTCGCCGAGCACGGCGCGCAGCGCGGCATGGAGCAAGTGCGTGGCCGTGTGATTCCGCTCGGTGTTGAGCCGTCGCTCTCGCGGCACGCGCGCGGTTACCGGACCGAAGCGGAATTCACCTTCGATCTTTCCAGCCACGGCGATCCGCCCGTTCACGCGGCGAACTTCGTCCACATCCAGGCGCCAGCCGTCGCCGACCACTTCTCCGGCATCGGATATCTGACCGCCGGATTCCGCGTAAAACGGGGTCTCGCGGAGGACGATCGCCACTCGCTCGCCGCCGAGGATCTTGCGGGCTACGACTTCGGTCCTCGTTTCGGTCGTGTCGTAGCCCACGAAGGTCGAAGTCTCGACGGAGGATAAAGCGCTATTGGCTATTGGCTGTTGGCTGTTGGCTAACAACCCCGTTTCCCCGACCTCATACTCGGCCGTGCGCGCGCCGACCTCGACCCGCGGCTGGAACGTTTCCCAGCCTTCGGTGAAATCATCCGCGGCCGAGACGGAGATCCTCTTCGACTTGCGCTCCTGCTGCGACTGCGCGCGCTGCGCGCCAAGCGCGCGCTCGAAGCCGGCGATGTCCACCGTGTACGCGCGCTCGGCGGCCATGAGCTGCGTCATGTCGATCGGAAAGCCGAACGTGTCGTACAGGCGGAACGCGTCCTCGCCGGAGATCGTTCCCTTGATCTCGGTGGATCCCTGCGTGGTGGAGCGCGGCGCGAGCTCCTCGAAGCGGCGCATGCCACCCTCGATGGTGGCGAGGAAGCGCTCCTCTTCCGCGCGCGTCGTGTCCACGATGTGCTTGCGGCGCTGGCGCAGCTCGGGGTACGCGTCGCCCATGCACGCGATGACCGCTTCGACCGCGGCGTGCATCACCGGACGGTTCACGCCCAGCAGCCAGGCGTTGCGGACCGCGCGCCGGAGGATGCGCCGCAGCACATACCCGCGGCCCTCGTTCGACGGAAAGACGCCGTCGGCGAGCAGGAACGCCACCGCGCGCGAGTGGTCGGCGATGACCCTGTGCGACGCGTAGTGGCCCTTCGATCTCGAGTCGATCCCGCTGCTGGCGGTCGTCGCCAGCTCGAACTCGCCGCCGCGCGGATCGTACTGCACGCCGGTTTCCTTCGACACGGCGTCGATGATCGGCGCGAACAGATCGGTGTGGAAGTTGTTGGTCTTGCGCTGCAGCGCGGCGGCGACCCGCTCGAGGCCCATGCCCGTGTCCACCGACGGCTTGGGCAGCGGCACGAGCGTGCCGTCGGGCTGCTTGTCGTACTGCATGAAGACGAGGTTCCAGATCTCGAGAAAGCGCCCGGCCTCCGCGCCTTCGACGAACGCATCCTGCGAGAACTCCGCGCGGTCGAGCTCGGTCCACTCGCCGGTCGCGCCTGCGGGAAACTCCCAGTCGTCGGCGATGTGCGCGAGGTCGACGTAGATCTCCGAGCACGGCCCGCACGGCCCGGTGTCGGCCATCTGCCAGAAGTTGTCCTTGTCGCCGAGCCCGTAGATGCGCGACGGTGCGAGCCCGGTGATCTCGGTCCACAGCGCGCGCGCGTCGTCGTCGGTGTGGTGCACGGTGACGCGGAGGTGCTTCGGGTCGAGCTTCAGGTCGACGGTGAGGAACTCCCAGGCGAAGCGGATCGCGTCGCGCTTGAAGTAATCGCCGAAGGAGAAGTTGCCGAGCATCTCGAAGAACGTGTGGTGCCGCGCGGTGTGGCCGACCTGCTCGAGGTCGTTGTGCTTGCCGCCCGCGCGCACGCACTTCTGCGACGACGCGGCGCGGCGCGATCCGCCCGGCGGCTCGGCGGCGCCGAGGAAGACTTTCTTGAACGGCACCATGCCGGCGTTGACGAACAGCAGCGTCGGGTCGTCCACGGGCACAAGCGAGGCACTCGGCTGCACGCTGTGCCCGTTGCGCTCAAAGTACGCGAGAAAAGCGTTCCGAATCTCAGCCGACTTCATGCGCCAAATGTAAGTGAGTTTTGGGTTTCCGGTCGTGAGGTTGCCGGCTTATGGTGCGCGGCGCACGCGACGGCAGGGGCTCCCGGCGCGTGCTACGCGAGCAAACTACGCTCGCTAACACGCACGCTGTGGGAGCCCCTGCCGTCGCGTGCACCCCGAGCAATCGGCCGAGCTGCACGACCGACAACCCATAACAGCATGCTCGCAAATCAATCGGCGGAAATTGACTTACCCGCGCACGAACTGCCGCAGCAGCGAGTAATCGCCCGCATCGGTGTGCTGGAGAGCGGTGATGTGTCGCGCGCGGAGCTCGGTGTCGCTCAGGCCCGCGCCTTCGCCCCACGTGAATCGCGGGCGACCCCAGGACTGGAGCAGCAGGTCGGTTGCGAGGCGGGCGTGACGGCCGTTGCCGTTCGGCCACGGGTGAATGTGAACCAGTTCGTGATGAAACCGCAGCGCGATGTCGTCCAGAGCTTCAGGTGATTTGCCGCTCGACTCGCAGCGCGTCCGCGTGTTCGCGCCGAGGCTCTCCATCAGCTCGGGAACCTGCGTCCAGCGATACGGCGAAAAGTTCTTGTCCGAGATTCTGTACGTGCCCGCCCATCGCCACGTCTCGCCGAACATTCGCCG
>JANLGX010000005.1 GCA_024654005.1 Gemmatimonadaceae bacterium
AGATCGGTCGCGTCGATGACGCGGGCGTCGGCTGGAACCGACTGTCCCGCCTCGAGCCGGATCACGTCGCCCGGAACGACTTCCTTCGCGTCTATCTCCCGCGCTTCGCCGTCGCGAATGACGGTGGCCTTCGGCGCCTCCAAACGCAGCAGCGCTTCCATCGCGCGGCGGGCCTTGATCTCGCTGATGAAGCCAAGGCCAGTGTTGATGACGAGGACCGTAGCGATCGCGCCCGCCTCGAGCATGTCACGGATGACAAGCGCGACGATAGTGGCCACGATCAGCAGGATGACGACGGTGCTCCGGAGCTGGTCGAGCAGGATGCGCCAGGCGGAGGCCGGCTTGGCCGCGCGCAGCAGATTCGGTCCGACCCGACTCAGCCGTTCGGTTGCTTCTGTTCCGGAGAGCCCCTCACGCCGGCTGCCCAGGGTCTCCAGCGCCCGGTCTACATCGAGCGCGTGGTGCTGATTGCCGGCTTGGTCGGACACGGGTCCCCGCACAGCAAGTTGCGTACTCACTCCGGACTTATCGCCTCGTCCGGCATGTCTCATGCGCTTCCGGGGTAACGAACCCCACCGGAATGCAGGAGCTACACATGCGATGGTCGTGGAAGATCGGCAAGATCGCCGGCATCCAGCTCGATGTTCACGCGACCTTTCTCGTCCTGCTCGCGTGGATAGCGCTTGCGGGCTATCAGCGATCCGGCACGTTCTCAGCGGCCGCCGAAGCAGTGGCGTTCATCGTTGCGATCTTCGCGTCCGTCGTGTTGCACGAGCTGGGGCATGCGCTGATTGCCCGGCGCTACGGCGTCAAGACGCGTGGCATCACCCTCCTTCCAATCGGTGGAGTCGCGCGGCTCGAGCGGATACCGGACCGACCCTCCCAGGAGCTCGCCATCGCGCTGGCCGGACCGGCCGTCACGGTAACGCTCGTCATCCTGCTGTACGCGGTGCTCCGCCTCACGGGCACCGCGACGGACCCGCGGGCCATGGTGCCCGGCACCGAGCTACCGTTTCTTGCGCGGCTGATGTGGGTCAACGTGATTCTCGCCGTCTTCAATCTGCTGCCCGCGTTTCCGATGGACGGTGGCCGGGTCCTGCGCGCGGGCCTTGCCATGCGCACCGACTACGCGCGCGCCACCGAAGTCGCCGCTCGCGTGGGGAAAATGTTTGCGCTGTTATTCGGCGTTCTGGGTCTGTTCGTCCTGGGCAATCCCTTCCTGGTCATCATCGCGCTGTTCGTGTGGATCGGCGCGGCCGGTGAGGCCATGGCCGCACAGATCAAGGCGGTAGTAGCTGATGTACCGGTCGCAAGCGTAATGGCCACGGACATCCGTGAGCTGTCCCCCGAAGACCGGCTCTCGGCGGCGATCGAACAGATACAGGCGGGCTTTCAGGACGACTTTCCGGTGACCGACGATCACACCATCGCCGGAATCCTGACGCGCGAAGCGCTGCTGAAGGCGCTCGCCGACGGCAAAGGAGATCTCACCGTCGGCGACGTCATGCTGCGGAGCTTCGTGACGGCGGAAGCGGATGAGCCGCTGGAGCGGGCGATGACGCGACTGCAGGGCTGCCATTGCCGGACTCTCCCCGTCATCCGTGACCATGCCCTGGTCGGGCTGCTCACGATGGAGAAGATCGGAGAGTTCGTGGCAATCGAGGCCGCTTCCCGAAAGGCGTCAGCGCGCTAACCGCGTCGCGCCCGCGTCCGCGCGGCCTTTTTCGCCGCGGCGGATCGTCCGGCCGGACCCTTGGTCCGCACAGCCTTCCTGGCGGCGGCCGACCGTTCCGTAGCCGGCCGCCGGCGGGCGCTCGCGCGCGCCTGTTTCGCCAGCGCGCTACGCGACGCCGCCGAACGGCCTTCACGCTTCAGCGCTTTCCTGACGGCCGTCGCTCGTGTGCGCGACACCTTCCGCTTCGGTCGCTTTCCCGCGGCGGCGTCACTCGCAGCCTGCTCCCGCGTCTCCTTGGACACCCTTCCCTTCTTCGGCGGGGGCAGCCTCACACCCGATCGCCGCGCCTTCGACAGCCCGATAGCGATCGCCTGCTTCGTCGAGCGCGCTCCGTGCTTTCCTTCGCGCACGTGATGGATCTCCTCGCGCACAAACTCGCCGGCCTGGGTGGAAGGCGCCTTTCCTTCGTGCTTGTCCTTCCGCGCTCGTCTGATGGTTTCTTTCTCGGGCATGCTGTCTCCGTCGTCCGTCGGCGACCGTGGCCGAAGCTGAGTGTGTGCGGTAATTGTCGCGTGACCGTCGTCGTCTGCAGCAAGATCCATACTGGGGTATGCCGAAGCCGTCGAAGACACCCGCAGGCCTGCCCTCCTGGGAGATGCTCGATAGGTGCGATTATCGAGAACGTAGTGCCAGCTTGAGCAGTGCACCTATGAGAGAGCGCTCCCGCGGTCCGAACGGCGCGTGAAACAGCGCCGTCGCCGCCCGGCGCCGCTGCACCATCACGCCGCGCTTCTTCGAGAAGGTCTGAAAGCCGTCGAATCCGTGATACTGGCCCATTCCGCTCGCGCCCACTCCGCCGAACGGCAGATTGTGCTGCCCCAGATGGTAGATGCAGTCGTTCAGCGTCACGCCGCCGGAGAGTGTGCGCGAGAGTACCTCGTCCACGCGGCGCGTATCCTGGTCGAAATAATAGAACGCAAGCGGGCGCGGTCGCGCGTTCATGTACGCGATTGCCTCATCCAGCGCTCGATAGGTGATCACAGGCAGCACCGGTCCGAAGATCTCTTCCTGTATCGCGATCATCGCGTCCGTCGGCTGAAAGATCAAAGTCAACGGGAAGAGCCTGTCGTCCACCGATCCTCTCGCGTTGTCGGGATTGATCTCCGCGACGCGCGCCCCCTTATCCACTGCATCCGCAACGAGCGCCCGCAGCCGCTCGTAGTGACGAACCGTCGCGATGCGCGTGTAGTCAGCGTTGCCGGCCAGCCGCGGATACAGCTTGGCCACTACGCGCGCCGCTTCATTCTCGAAATCCGCTTCGCGTCCCTCCGGAATCAGCACGTAGTCCGGAGCCACACACGTTTGCCCCGCGCTGTACAGCTTGCCCACGACGATGCGCTCGACGGCAAGCGCGAAGGGGTAGCTCTCGTGCACGATCGCGGGCGACTTGCCGCCCAGCTCGAGCGTCACCGGCGTGAGGTTCTTGGCGGCTGCCTGCATCACGAGCTGTCCCACACGGGTCGAGCCCGTGAAGAACAGGTGATCGAACGGCAGCGAAGAGAAGTCGCTCGCCACGTCCGGTCCGCCGGTCACGCACGCGATGTAATCCGGCCGGAACGCCTCGGCGATGATCGACGCAATCACGTCGGCCGAGCGCGGCGTGATCTCCGACGGCTTGAGCAGCACGTGATTTCCCGCCGCGATCGCGTCCACGACGGGGCCGAGCGTGAGCAGGAGCTGGTAGTTCCACGCGCCGATCACCCCGACGACGCCGAGCGGCTGATACTGGTAGTACGCCCGCGCGGGGAGCAGAAACCACGAGCCGCGCACGCCGCGAGGGCGCATCCACCCGCGCAGATGCCGCCGCGCATGCCGGATCTGATCGTACAGCGGGAACAGCTCGAGCAGCAGCGTCTCCTCGCTCGACCGGCCGCCGAAGTCGTCGTGCACCGCGCGTACGAGCTCCCCCTGCCGCGCGCGCAACCCGTCCCGGAGCGCCGCGAGCGCGTCCATGCGCCGCCGGTACGACGGAGCCCCGCGCGCGAACGCCGCTCGCTGCGCGTCGAGCAGCGCGCGCAACCCCTCCGTCGAGCCGTGAGCCACGGTCACCGCGGCCGCCCCGTGAACGTCGTCATCGAGCGGTACACTCCGATCCAGTCGCCTCCGATGGTATCGAACCAGCGGGCGGGGAGCAGTCCGCGCAGCAGCGGAGTCAGCCGCATCCACCACGGCAGGTACACGAGGATCCGGTCGCGGCGGATCGCGTTCACTATCGCGCGGGCAACGTGCTCCGGCTCCAGCAGCGGGATGAGCGGCGAATGCACTCCGGCGAACAACCCGGTGTCCGTGTAATAGGGCAGCACCGTGGTCACCCGCACGCCGCTGCGCGAGCGCTCCAGCTCGAGCCGGAGCGAGTCGGACCAGCCGATGAGCGCCCACTTGCTGGCGCAGTACACCGACATGCCGGGATTGGAGACCATCCCCGCGGCGGACGAAATGTTCACGATGTGCCCGCTACCGCGCGCCAGCATGCGGGTCAGCACCTCGCGGGTGAGATGCATCGGCGCCAACGCATTGACGGCCATGCTCCGCTGGATCTCCTCGTGCGAGTGGTCGGCGAACTGCTTGCCGACGACGATGCCAGCGTTGTTGATCAGCAGATCCACGTCGATGCCGACGCCCTGCATCTGCCGCAGAGTGCGCTGAACCTGCGCCAGGTCGGTGACGTCGACGCGAAAGCCGGTCACCCGCCGGCCTCGGCCCGCCAGCTCTCCGACCACCCGTTGCATGGCGTCGTCCTGCACGTCCCAGATGACCAGGTGCGAGGCGCCTTCCTCCAGGAGCCGTTTCCCCGTCAGGTACCCGATCCCTGACGCTCCGCCCGTGATCAGCGCCGTGCTGCCGGCGATCCTGGTCATCGTGGTCCTCCGAGTTGCGGTCGGGATTCGACCGGCGATCTGTCAGCGCGCTCTGCTGTCGTCGATGTCCACCGTAATGTGGCGCCATTTCCCCTGATTGAACCGGATCACGCTCAGGCCGCAGCGCGTGGCGTGCCCGACGAGGATCGCGATCCAGATGTGCAGCGGCTGGAGAGTGCCGGCCAGATCGATCGTGTAGCATATGCCGAGCGGGACGAGAACCTGTGACACGACCGAGATGTACAGCGGGCTCTTCGTGTCACCCGTCCCCTGCAAGCCGCCGGTGTAGGTCAGCGCGATCGCGATGAATATCCCCGACACGCTGAGCACCCGCAGTAGCTGAACGCCCAGCTCGACGACCGTCGGCTCGTTCATCCCGAACACCGCCAGCAGCTGCCGCGGGAAGAAGAGAAAGAACACTCCGATCAGCGCGGCGCCGGTGGCGCCGATCTTCGCCGCGACGTGGACCGCCTCGTCCGCCCGGTCCGGCTGCCCCGCGCCGAGGTTCTGGCCGGCGACCGCCGCGGCCGCGCCCATGAGGCCCACCGACGTCCAGGTGATGAGCGAGAAGAGCTGCGAGTACGATACCGCGAACGCCGCCTGCGCCGCCGCGCTCTGCGCGAGCGATCCGATGAACGCGAGCATGAACAGTCCGCCGACGTTCATCGCGATCCCCTGGATCCCCGTCGGCAAGCCGAAGCGGAACAGCGCCTTGATGATCCCCCAGTCCGGGCCGTACGCGCCGCGCCTGGGAAAGGAAATGACCCACCCGCCGCGCTTGAGCTGCACCAATGCGTACCCGACTACGAGTCCGGACGCGATCACGGTTCCCATCGCCGCGCCGGCCGTGCCGAAGGCGGGGATCGGCCCGAGTCCGCGTATCAGCACCACGTTGAGCGCGATGTTGAGCGCGGTCAGCGCGATGCCGAGTATCATCGGGGTCCGCGCGTCGCCGGCGGACCGGAGCGCGCCGCTCAGCATGAAGAAGAGCAGCATCCCGCTGCTGAACAGGAACATGATCCGCAGGTACGGCAGCGCCTCCGCTTTCACCGCGGGCTCCGCGTTCACGAAGTCGAGCAGCCACGGCGCCGCGAAATAGCCGATCGCGGCCATCGCCAGCGACATCGCGATCGCGGTGATGAACGCCTGGTACACCGTGCGATCCACCTTGTCCTCGTCGCCCGCGCCGGCGAACCGCGCGACCAGCACGCTCATGCCGGTGAACAGCGACGCGATGAAGATGATCACGATGATCATGATCTGCCCCGCGACGCCGATCCCGGCGTTGGCCGCGAAGCCCACGTAGTGACCGACCATGATGTGATCCACAATCCCCTGCGCGCCGCCGATGATGTTGGTGAGCATCGTGGGCCACGCGATCTTCCACACCGCGCTGTTGAGCGGACCCGCGATGATCGAGCGGTCATACCGTCCGACCGCCGCCGCAGGCGGAATGGGAGTCGCCGCCGGCGTGTGCTCGCCGGTGAAGGCCGTGGTGTCCGTCAATGTACGCGCCGCAAAGTGCGCGAAAGTTGTACGCCGCCACGTCGGCGCGAAAGCTCCGCCCTTGAACCGGAGCGGCCCTTCCGAGACCTTGCAGCATGGCCCTGTCCGGGAGATACGCCGCCGTACGCGCGCAGACGGAAGCGCTGTGCGAGCCGCTCGAGACCGAAGATTACGTCGTGAGCTCGATGGTGGACGTAAGCCCGACCAAGTGGCATCTCGCGCACACGAGCTGGTTCTTCGAGACGTTCGTTCTCCGCGAGCATTGGCCGGCGTACGCGCCGCGCGACGACAGGTACGCGTACTTGTTCAACTCGTACTACGTGCAGGCGGGCGAGCGCCATTGCCGCGCGCAGCGCGGGCTGGTCACGCGCCCCACGGTCGCCGAAGTGTATGCGTACCGCGCGCACGTCGACGAAGGCATGCGCGCGCTGCTCGCCGCGATCGACGGCGATCCCGCCCACCCGGCCGCGCCGATCATCGAGCTCGGGCTCAACCACGAGCAGCAGCACCAGGAGCTGCTGCTCACCGACATCAAGCACGTCTTCTGGACGAATCCGCTGCGTCCCGCGTATCTCGCGCGCGTCCGGGAGACGCCGGGTGACCCGCCGCCGCTGGCCTGGATCGACGTCGCCGAGGGCGTTTACCGCATCGGACACGAGCCGGATGCCGGCTTCGCGTTCGACAACGAGGGGCCGGCGCATCGCGTCTTCGCCGAGGCGTTCGCGCTCGCGTCCCGGCTGGTCTCCAACGCGGAGTATCTGGAGTTCGTCGAGGACGGCGGCTACGCGACCACGCCGCTCTGGCTGTCGAACGGCTGGGCGACGGTACAGCAGCGCGGGTGGACCGCGCCGATCTACTGGGACAAGAGCGACGACGGGTGGACGGAGTTCACGCTCGCCGGCACGCGCCCGCTGGATCCGGCGGAGCCCGTGTGCGCGGTCAGCTACTACGAGGCGGATGCGTTCGCGCGGTGGGCGGGATACCGACTACCGACGGAGATGGAGTGGGAGATCGTCGCCGCTTCCGCGCCGGTCGAAGGGCGGTTCGTGGAAGGACGGCTATTCCACCCCGGTCCCGCGAGTGCTTCGGCGACCGGGCCCCAACAACTGTATGGCGACGCATGGCAGTGGACGCAGAGCCCGTACGTCGGCTATCCCGGATACACGCCCGCGCCCGGCGCGATCGGCGAGTATAACGGCAAATGGATGAGCGATCAGTGGGTGCTGCGCGGCGCGTCCTGCGCGACGCCGCGGTCGCACGCCCGCCGCACCTACCGGAACTTCTTTCCCTCCGACGCGCGCTGGCAGTTCGCGGGGATCCGGCTCGCGAAGGACGCGTAGCCGGAGCTAATTCCCCCCCATCATCTCCCGATGCAGCTGCATCAGCCGCGTGACGCGTGCTCCATGGCCGGGCATGAAGCCGCGCATTTGCGCACCCGTCATCTCGGGCATGCGGAGGACGTCCTGCCGCACTGAATCCATCAGCGCGGTCCACCGCGCATCCCCCGTCATGTTCATGCCCC
>JANLGX010000006.1 GCA_024654005.1 Gemmatimonadaceae bacterium
CCGGACATCCCCGCCATGCCGCCGGAGGACGCCGCCGGCGCCTGGGGCTCGGCAGCCCGGTCACGATCCCGATACCATATGATCCCGGCGATTAAAACGATCGCTCCCAGGCCGGCAGCCAGTGTCGTCCATTGCGCACGAATGAGCGGCCTCATCGTACCACCTCCTCGCCCGCGAGCGCTCGCAGCTCGGCGGCTGACTTGGCGAGCTCCGCGAGCGTCCGCACGCGCATCGTCTCGGTGGCGAACAGGGCGCGCATGGCATCGAGCACGCTCAACAGCTCCGCCCGTCCGCTTTGGTAGCTCGCCGATGCCGACGTGAAAGTCGCGCGCGCCTGCGGCACGATCGCGCGATCGAGCAAGTCGAGATTCGCTCGATGCCGCTCGACCGCCGCGTACGCTTGGGCAATCTCGGATCGGATCTCGTTCTCTTCCGCGCGCAGCTCCGCCTCGGCTGCCGCCACGTCGAACTGCGCGGCGCGAGCCATGGCGGACTGCTTCCGCCCGCGCTGAACCGGCAGCGGCACGCCGACCGTGGCCGTGAGCATGTCCGGGCGCCCCGCGCGCTGGCCGTACTGGACGCTGACGTCGAAGTCCGGCAGGTAATCCCGCTTCGCCAGCTCAGCCTGCGCGAGCAGCGCGGAGATGAGCGCGCGTCGCTCGCGGACGCGGGGGTTGGTCTGAATCGCGACTGTCCGCAGCGAATCGAGCGCGGGCAGCGGATGCGCGGTGAGCACGTGCGCCGGGAATGAATCGGTTGACAAGGTCGCGCTGCCTGGCTCATCCGTGACCGCACGGAGCCGTGCGAGCGCGGTACGCTCTTCCTCTACGAGAGCGTTGCGTTCCTCGACCAGCAGCGCGGCATCGGTCCGCGCTTTCAGCACGTCCGCTTGCGGCGCGGTACCGGAGCTATACCGCGCTTCGGCGGCAGGCACCACACCGCCCGCGACGGCCTGTTGTCGCTCGACGATACCGAGCAGCATCCGGGCGGCCACAACGTCGAAGTAGGCGCGGTGAACCTCGAGCCTGATCTCGCGTCGGATCAGCTCCGCGCGCGCGTCTTCCATCTCCGCTTCCCCGCGCGCGACGCTGCGTCGCAGCGACGTCTTTCCGGGATACGGGATCATCTGAGTCACCCCGACCATCCTCATGGACATGGGATCAGGACCTGCCGGAGCCCCGTGTCCAGCGTCCGCTTCATCAGACAACGGGATGTTCTGCATGCCAACCATGAGCATCGGGTCGGACCATGCTCCCGCTGGACCGATACGGGAGCGCGCGGCTGATGCGCGAGCGATCGCCATGCGCAATCGCGGGTTTACGGCGAGCGCGTGCGCCACGAGCGAGTCGGCGCGCTCGGCAGCTTGAGCGCGCGCAAGCGACGGGCCTGCGAGCAGTGGAACGATGAGCGCGCCGCGCACGAGCGCGCGCGTAGTTTTTGGATGCATGTGTGGACCCGAAGCGGTTGAGTGGGGACGTGCCCGCACAGCGGAAGCACGTACACCTGGCGCGGGACCGGTCTGGTCGGGCGCGGACTCTCAGCGCTGTGTCAGCGCGGAGCTACGCTCGGGGAGGCGGGAGCTCGGGCGCCCGGGTGACTGATCGCGGCTGCTCGACCCGCGACGCAAGCTCGGCGTGCGTGCGCGACGCCATTACAACCGGCGCCTCGCTGTCGACGACGACGGCGGCCGGCGCGCACGACGCCATGGCCTGGCATCCGGCCAATGACACCGGCAGTGGGCAGCCGGAGTGTGACTCCGCCGGCCCGCCGTCGGCATCCGTCGGCATGTCCATCGGGGCGCCGGCCAATTCCATGTCCGCCATCGTCATGTGCGAAGCATGGTCCTCCTGCGCGCCACACGGATTGCCGCTCCCCCCCACCGTCATGGCCAGGACAGAGCATTGAAGCGTGATAGCGCAGAGCCGCCGAAGCACTGTCATGCGCTAACGATAAGCGCTGTCGCCCCGCCGCGGAAAGGGGGCGGAGGAGGAAACGCGGGCTTGACCTTAAACCTCACTTCAAGGTTAGGTTGCGGTGACTGCCCGTTTCATCGGAGATGCCGCATGAAGATTGGCGACATAGCGACCGCGGCCGGAGTGCCCACCGCCACGGTGCGCTTTTACGAGCGGCGAGGACTCATCCCGCGAGCGCCGCGCACACCGGCCGGTTACCGGAAGTACGGCGGCGACACGGCGCGTCGGCTGCAGTTCATCAAGCACGCAAAGGAGCTCGGGTTCTCGCTCGACGACATCCAGACGATGTTGGAGCTGCGTACCGATGATCCGGCCGCGTGCCGCGCGGTCGAGGCGCTGGCGCAGGCGAAAGTTCAGGCGGTGCGGGAGCACCTGCGGGAGCTCCGGCGGCTCGAACGCATCTTGTCGCGCCTTGTGCAGAAGTGCGAGGAGCCGCACGCACCCGCCGCGTGCCCGATTCTCGAAGTGCTCGGCAAGCCCGCAACGCGGCAACCGGCGCCTGCACCAGGGAGGCGACTTGCGTAGATCGCTCCTCACGAGCCTCGGCGGCGTTACTGCCGCGTTCGTCGGCTCGCTCTGTTGTGTCGGCCCGCTTTTGTTCGTCACCCTCGGCGTTGGAGCCGGACTCGCGAGCACCTTCGAGCCGCTGCGTCCCGTTTTCGGCGCCGCGATGCTCGGGTTCTTCGCTTTCGGCTTTCACCGCGCCTACGCGCGACGACGTGTCGCCACAGTCGAACCTTCCGCCGCGATCCAGCACGACGGCGGCAACTCCGGATCCGCCGGAGCGTGCGAGCTGCCTCGACGGAGAGACCGCGACGTCGTGATCCTGTGGGTCGCCGCCGCGGTCGCATTCGTGCTGTGGACATTTCCTTCGTGGTCGCAGCTGCTGCTATAGCGCCCTTTCGATCACCGACCCCCCCCCCCGGACAGCCCCTG
>JANLGX010000011.1 GCA_024654005.1 Gemmatimonadaceae bacterium
TACTGGAACGACCAGATCATCTTCGCGAACGGCGGCGGCATCCACATCACAGATGGTGCCGGTCAGGATGACCTGACCCGCCGTTGCGGCATGAAACGCTACTGGCAGGACACGATCATGAGCGGCTACAGCTCCTCCTCCTGGACGATCGCGGGGGGTGTGATCCGCGACCATTACATCGTCAGTGTGATGAACGGGGCGACGTTCAAGGGTGCAGCGGCGATCGACTTGCGAGGGCAGGCGTGGTGGCCGATGCTGAACTTCGACTTCATCTCGGCGTGGCAGCAGCAGGGCGCGGTGGACGAGCTGTACATGGGCCGTCGGGGTGCCGCGAGGGTCGCGTCATTGGCGAGCATCTTCAACCCGGTCGCCGCGGTGAAGAACGACGGTGACAGCGACGCTGTCGCAGGAACCGTGGAAACCCCGTATTACCGTGGCAAGCCCGGTGAGAAGGGCTGGCGTCGCTTGTTCCTAACGCACTACCTGGCTGATTACGCAACAGACAACCCGACCGTTGCTGTCTCCTACGTGAAGACGCCGGAGGCGACGGCGTACACGGCGATCACCGGGTCGCTGGCGGAGAACACCGCTGAGGACCGGAAGTCGAAGAGTCTCGGTTTCGCCTCTGACGGGGTGGCGTTCAAGCTGACCCGTGCGAACGCCGGGGACTGGCGGCTCTCCTCCATAGAGGCTGACGTGCATCCGCGTGAAGGCAGCAGGTAATGAGTAGCGGCTTTGACCCGGTTCAGTCCGACCGTCTGGAAGTCACATCGGAAACTGGGGCGGCGCTCACCGACTTCGACTACCGGGTGATGGCGTCGGTGTTGAAGATGACCCATTCGTTGCGGTGGCCGAAGGACACGATCGGATATCTGGCGGAGCGGATCTCGTTGGAGGGCCTCCAGATCCCTGTGTCGCAGTTGAGCGGGTTCTCGGGGTTCACAGCGAGGGTCGCCGATACCGTCGTGACGCAGGAAGACACGACAAGCACAGCCTCATGGGTTGATCTGGCGACAGTAGGGCCGTCGCTCACCAGTATCCCCGACGGGAAGTATCTGGCGATCTGGGGTTGTCAGGCGTTCGGCAGCGTCCTAAATGTTGGCACGAACATGGGCATCTCCGCGAATGGCGCAACACCGAATATTGATGATGCCTGCCAGTCTTTGAGCACAGAGGCTGAAACTATGGCGAGTTTCGCTGAGTTCACGTTGGCCGGTGGCGGAGCCAACACTCTGACCGCCAAATATCGCCTTGGCAACCCCGGCACCGGCTCGTACCGCCGCCGCCGGTTGCTCATCTTACGTACCGCCGACCTGTAGGAGTCAGACCACACATGGCCAGCACACTCCCCGGATACGACTCGCTCACCGGAATGCCGACGAAGAAAAAGCAGCCGTGGCAGACCGCGCTCGGCCAGCGTTCAACAGGGCTGAACCAGCAGTACGGTCTCGGACAGTACGCATCTCCCTCCGGCGGCGGCGGGCTCGGCGGCGGCCAGCAGCTGGGCCCGATCAACCTGCCAGGGTTCACACCTGATTACAAATCCCTGATCTCGCAGGCGTTGGGCCCGTTGAGCGCGCAGCTCACCGCGGAAGGCAGCGCTGATGTTGCGAGCCGTAACGCCGGTCTGATCCGTGGGATGGCCCAGTTCGGGGAGCAGTTCGACCCGGCGGGGGCACAGGCAGCGTTCGGGCAGGACTTCTACAACCAGGCGGGGATGGGCGACATTCTCGGGCAGGCGAACGCCCTGGCCGCCGAGAACACCAAAGCCGGGTTCAGCGTCAAGGCACGCCAGCAAAGCGCGTTCGAGAAAAGCGTCCAGCAGATCCGGGACGCGCTCGCTAGCCGTGGGATGCTCCGCTCCGGCGCGACCGGGATCGCGTTGCAGGGCGCACAAAAGGAGTTCGATACCGGCTCCTACGACGCACGGATGCAGCTCTCGGATTACATGTCCGGCGTGCAGCAGGGATTGGTGAACGCTCAGAGGCAGCGCGCGGGGCAGCTCGAAGCGGCACAGCGGGAAGAGGCGGAACGGCAGGCCCGGTTGAACCCGCCGACTGGTTCCCGGACGGTGAATCCGGGCGATCCGGACTACCCCGTGACGCCCACGCCCGTTACGCCTCCGACGCCCCCGCCCGCGCCGGCGGCTGCACCCGACATTGCCTCGAACGTGCCGCAGTCGATCATGTCGCAACGGACTGGCGGTGAGGCTGGGGGATCAGCTCAGCTCCAGGCCATCCTCGCCGCGCTGCACAGGGCGTCTCAGAACCAGCGTCTCGGGTTCTAGCAGGCGCCTAGCAGATCGCCCGATACCGGGCTGGCTTCGCTTGGTGAATCACCTTCACGTTGTCCATCATCTTGTGCAGCGTTCGCCGATTCCTAATCCCGAAGTGCAGGATCGTCACCTTCGCCGTTTCACGGTACGCCGTGCATTCCGC
>JANLGX010000012.1 GCA_024654005.1 Gemmatimonadaceae bacterium
AAGACCTTCTACGTCCAGCAGGTCGTGAAGCGGATCGTCAATCACCCATCGGGCGGGTCGCCGGTGTTCACGTATGACGTGGCATTGGCCGATAGCGCGTTGGCGGTGTGACGTGAGGCTCGAGAGCACCGGCGCGACGGCGGGGCAGTGGCTTCTTCTGAGCAGCACTGGGGACCTCTTCGCCGTCCCCGACTCCACCGCACCGCTCAATCAGAAGTTCATCGTGGCCTCGGACATGTCCCCCAACTACTTCGGCTTCATCGTTGAGCCGTATCGCGGGTCGGGGGGGTCAACGGGGGTATTTCTGGCCACCTCGACAGGTGCCCAGACGACCAACACCCTCTACTTCAACGGGATCGTCTATGAAGATCTCGTCACGAACGGGGTCAACTACCTCTATCTGCTGGGCAGCAGCTCGGGTGGTCATCCCGACATCGCCGCCTTTGGGGTGGATACGGACGTTGATGTGACGCTCCAACCGAAGGGAGCGGGAGCCGTGCGTCTCAACCAGTCCGCCATCGCCCTCGGCGGCGGGGCTGCGGCCACGCTGGGCACGATCGGCGGGAGTGGACCGGGGACGGCGGGTCAGGCGTACTGGATGGAGATCCACATCGCCGCGAGCACGGCCCGCTATTTCCTCCCTGTGTGGTCCACCTAATGGACATCTTCGTGGACCCCGAGGGCGTGGTCATGGTCCGCAGCTGCGGATGCGGGAAGCACGGCCTCACGTCGTTCTGGGACGACCACGACGAGGAGTGGCAGAAGGCCAACCGCCCCGAGGCGGAGCAGATCGTCGCGCGCCACCGCACCCGCCCGTTCCAGGACAAGGGGCGCTTCGACCAAGCCTTGAAGGTCATCAAGAAGGTGCGCGATGCCTGACATAAGAGATCTGGCCGACATCATCTCGGACCTCTACACGCGACAGCGTGAGACGGAGCCGAACCGCAACCGCATCGTGCAGAAGTACGCATCGGTCAATGACACCGTGAGCCTGTCGAGCGACACCGTGACCGCGACCGTCGCCACGCCTCCGTACCACTGGGCGACGGATGCGGCATCGACGGCGACCGACATGGTCTGGGGACTCAGCGAATGGAGCTAGTGGTGCGCGACGGACAGCGGTACGCGGGCCGCGTGCGCGCGTGGGTGCTCGACGGCGACGCCTCCACGGACGAGGTCGCAGCGGCGATGGCCGACCGCGCTCATCCGCTGTGGGGCCGGGTCACGGACTACTCCGAGGAACACAACCTCGTGACCAACCTGGGACGGTCGCGCATGGTGCTCCTCGCGGTCGCGGAGAGCACGCGGGTCGCATCGCACATCGCCCTGAGCACGACCGCCGTCGCGCCCGCGCTCACGGACACCGTGGGGACGATCACGAACAGGATCTACACGCAGGCGCTGACCATCGCCCAGTCATACCTGACGTATTACCAGAGATACGTCGGGTACTTCACGACCACCTCGTTCAGTTCGACCGGCGTGTCCACGGAGGCGCTGCTCGATGCGTCTTCGACCGCCGCGACGACGAACCTCTGGGCCGACGCCTCGATCACGGTGAGCAAGTCCTCGACACAGTCGCTGATCGTTGAACACCAAATCCAAGCGACTACCTAGGGGGATGTAAATGCCGGGTCTTCCGTCAGTCGCCGCTTCCTCGCAGGCGTGGGCCTCCGTCGGGTCCATGTGGAGCACGTCGCTCAATGAGGCGTGGCTGCCCGAGTGGGTCGTCGGCTCGACGGGCGGGTTCACCGTGCCGTGCGAGCCCTCGTCCTCTGGATACATCTTCAGCTCGTCGGGCGACGGCACTACGGGCTCCGGCAACTCGTTCTACGCCCTCGGGCGCGCGGTCCGGATCGTCCAGGGCGCGTCCACGATCTACGGCCCCGTCGCCTCGGCCTCAGTGGCCGTGGGCGTCACGACCGTCGGACTGTCGAGTTCACTCGCGACCGCTGCTCTCTCTACCGCTACCGCGTTCACGTCAGTTGCGGTCGGGACCGAGTCCGGGCATTCGCTCGCTGGCAGCTCGGGACTGGGCGCGACGAAGTTCCACCGCGAGGATGGGACGTGGGCCGCCGCCACCGGGACGATCACCCGGAACATCACGGTCCCCGTCGGCTCGGCCCTCCTGGCAGTCGGGACGCCGGGGTGGCTCTTCGGAGGCGGGAACTACCGGCTTGGCGCATGGGAGTTCGTCGATGCGGCGGTCGAGCGGATCGTCTGCCCCGCGGTCGCGCTGCCCGAGGATTACTTGTCCGGCGCGCTCGTGGTGAAGCTCCACTGGGGCACGTTCAGCGGCGGTGCGGGGAACGTCGTCTGGCGCGTGTACCTCAATGCCAGGGGGACGGGGGACAGCCTGGTCGCCACCACCGACGAGTCCAGCCCCTCCGACACCATCGCGGCCCCCGGCACCGACAACGTCTATCGGGTGAGCACGCACACCGCCACGGTCACCCCGACCGCGGGCGACATCATCACCATCTCGGTTGAACGGACCGGCAATGCGGGGGCCGACACGCTCGGCGGTTCCGCCGCGCTGTTCGGCGTCGAGATCGAATACACGGCGAGCCAGTAAATGAACGACATCCACATCCCACTCCACGACTACCTGGAAGAGAAGTTTGACGCAGCCGAGAAGCAGGCGGAGGCACACGCAAGGGCCGCTGTGGACGCGGCGAAGATGGCCCACGCCGCTGCGGCCGAGGCGCACAAGGCCGCATCTGCCGTCGCCGATGCTGTGGTCAAGGTGGACATCCGCCTCGCGCGCGTGGAGACGCGCCTCGACTCCATCGACAAGGCAGGACCCCGCGTGGCCACCTGGGGCGCAGCCGGGACCTTTGCCGGCGGGGTCATCGTCGCCGTCGCGGCGTTCCTCGGCGTGAAGCCGCCGGGGCAGGGTCAGTGATCCCGGGGCCGGAGCTCACGGCGAGGATCGCGAGTGAGATAGACCTCGTGCTCGCGTTCTTGCCGTGGCTGCCACGCCCCGGTGTCATCGTGGACGTGACACCGAGCGGTGTCCCGTCGCTGTTCTACCGCTGGAACGAGGCCGAGCAGGCGCCGTACATCGTCGTGCCGCCGAACTGGGACACCGACGACGCGGCGCTGCGGCGCCTGGTCCGCCACGAGTCGGGCCATCACTGGCTGGACGCGCTCGGGCGCAGGCGCGGCGGGTCGTACGACGCCTGGGCCGCGCTCCAGATCGACCCGGCGTACCCCGGGCGCCACGAGATCGCCGCGGACATCTTCGCGCGCGTGATGGGCGAGCAGCCGTCCTACTGGGGACTCGAACCGCTCTCTCGCCCGACTGAGATGCGCGTCATCTTCGTCACCACCTCGGGGCGGCTCCCCGACCGCACCACGGAGAAGGTGCTGCTCGCGCAGGACATCGGGCGCTTCTGGCAAGGCACTGACATTCCGGCTTGGTATCGAGACTACGCGGCTAACTTCCAGAAGTGGCTTGATCTGTATGTGATCGAGCCCCTGAGGATCAAGTGAAGACGGCACTCATCCGCGAGCGGGTGTGCTGGCGATGACGCTCAGCGCATGGTCTCTGCGCGCTGGAACGCTGATCGCGGAGGCGTTCACGACCCTATGGGGTGTCCCAATGACGCCGGCCACCGCGACCGTGTTCGCGTGCCAAGTCAGGCGAGAGACCGCGAATGGCGACCCCGACCTCTCGCCGGGGGTGCGGCACGGCAATCCGCTGAACCTCACCGTTCCGCCGAACGCGCCCGACCCCGATCACTACTGGAACGGACAGGTCGGAACGTACTCGGGTGGGTCTACCGACGAGTGGCATACCAACTTCGCTGCGTTCGGCAGCCTCGAGGCGGGGGCGTGGGCATGCGCCGTCAACTACTCAAGCGTGACCTACGAGAACGTGCGGGACGCCCTTCGGGGCGGCGACCCCATCGCTCTCGCGGAGGCCATTCAGCAGAGCCCGTGGGATTCGGGTCACTACGGCGGCACGCTCGTCGCCGAGGTGCGCGCGGAGCTCGGGCAGGAGGAAGAGATGACCGAAGAGCAGATCAGAGAGATCGCCAAGGCCGAGTGCCGCGCGGTGCTCTCGCAGGAGGACTGGCTCAGGGACACCGTGAAGGCTGCGGTCCTGGAGTCGATGGCCGAGGCCAGCAGGAGGCTCGCGGCATGAGGAAGAAGGCCGCATCCAAGAAGAAGCCGGCGAGCCTCGAAGCATTCGCGCGGGCCAAGCGCGGTGCCGCCAGGCGGGCGGCCTGCGCGGTCTGCGCGCTCCCCGATGAGGTCGTAGCACAGGTCAGGGTCGCCAGCGACAAGAAGATCGACCGCCGGACCATCCGCGAGTGGCTGGAGCGGGAGTACGGCATCCGCATCCGAGACGACGTGTTCACGACCCACGCCAACAGCCGATCCCACCGCGAGGAGGAACACGATGTCGCCTAAGAGCCTCGATGAGTTCGCGGACCAGCGTGAGCAGGTCAAGATCGCAGAGCACGAAGCCCTCGCGAGGACCATCCGCGCGGAGCGCGCCGACAAGACGCGCCTCAAGGAGAAGATCGCCGAGGTCGAGCACGAACGGGATGCGGCCGAGAAGGCGCTCTCGCTCTACGAGCACAAGTACGCCGACCGGCCCGCGTGGCTGGTCCCACCCAAGAAGATCGGGACCGACCGCGGCACTCTGGTCGCGTTCCTCTCCGACACGCACTACGGCGAGGTCGTGAAGTCCGCCGAGGTCGGCGGATACAACAAGTACGACACCGACATCGCGGAACGGCGCACGCAGCGCTTCTTCTCCAAGACCGTCGAGATGGCGCGCAACTACTTCGCGGGCGTGAAGTACGACGGCATCGTCCTCGCCCTCGGCGGGGACATCGTCTCGGGAGACATCCACGACGAGCTCGCCCAGACCAACGCCCTCTCGACCCACGAGACGATCTTGTGGGCCGTCCCCCGTCTCTCTGCTGGAGTGGAGATGCTGCGCAAGGAGTTCGGCCAGGTCCACGTCGTCTCGGCCCCGGGCAACCACGGCCGCGACTCGCGCAAGCCCCGCTACAAGGGGCGCTCGGCGCACAACGCCGACACGCTCATCGCGCGTCTCCTGGCCCAGCAGTTCGCCGGCCGGGACGGCGTGACGTTCGACGTGCCCGAGTCCATCGACGTGAACTTTGCCGTGTACAAGTGGCGCTTTTCGATGGAGCACGGCGACGAGCTGCGCTTCAATGGCACGAGCGAGATCGGGTCGCTCGGCCCGATCAAGCGCGGAACGATGCGCAAGCGGACCCAGATGCAGGCCGAGGGCAAGCCCTTCGACTACCTGCTCCTGGGACACTTCCACCAGTACGTCCCCGCAGCCTCGCAGGGCTTCATCGCCAACGGCACCCTCAAGGGCTTCGACGAGTACGCCCGCGGACGCAAGTTCACTCCCGAGCCGCCGCAGCAGGCCATCTTCATCGTGAACCCCGACCACGGTGTCTCGCTCCAAGCCCCGCTGTTCGTGGACGCCGCGTGAAACGCCAGTCGCTCCTGGTGTGGAAAGACGCGCACGCCTGCCTCGATGAGCTGGCTTCGGGTGACATCGTCGCCAAGCACCATCCGATCGCCGTCCACACCTTCGGCTACATCGTGAGATCCGACGAGGTGGGCGTGTCCATCGCCGCCGAGTGGCTCCCGGCCGCGAATGGCGGGGAGGAGACCTATCGCGGCATCACCTTCGTCCCGCGCTCCCTGGTCGTTCAGGAGCGCCCCAAGCGGCGCTCGCGCAAGAAGGCTGAGACCAATGCCCCAGAAGTTCTCGCCTGAAAGGAGGAACAAGATGGACCCGAAACTGAACTCTGTGCTGACCCGCTTCGCCAAGGTGCTCATCGCCGCGTTCGTCGTGGCCGCCGGGAAGTCGGTCTACGACGCCGGTCCCGACGCCTTCAACGCGGGATATGTGCTCTACAACGCTGTGATCTCCGGTATCACCGGCATCATCGTGGCTGCGGAGAAGTACCTGACCTGGGAAGAAGTCGCTCCGGCCTGACCTTTCCCACAAGGGCCGTCCTGGGTGGTATTCCAGTGGGGGCTTGCGTCGGGTGATATATGGAGGTCAAGCATGAGTGAACAAGAGCAGGCAGACGGCTGGCGGCTGGTCGTCCTGCATCCGAGGCGCGTGCTGGTGTGGCTGGCCGTCGGCGCCGCCACGGCCCTCTACGGCCTGTCCTTCTATTGGGCCGTCTACTACCTGTCCTCGGCCTTCTGGTACATCGCCGGGGCCGCTACGGTGGCGGGCTTCCTCTCGCTCGTCGCCTTCGTGGGGAGCTGGCTAGAGCGGCACTAAGCCCGGTACTGGTACGTGACCGTGAGCGTGCCGCCGGGCTTCACGACCAGCATGTAGACGAAGACCAAGAACCCGACAAGGACCAGGCAGAGCAGCAGCGCGACCAGAAAGGCTCCACATCCCCACGACCCCTGCGCCCAGCTCTGCGAGATCGGGATGTACCCATGACCCGCAAGGTAGGCCGAGTCCCGCTGGAAGTCTGCGGTCGCGGACGACTGGCTACCTCGATAGACACGAACGAGCACCGGCGCGATCATCATGTCACCTCCACGCTAAGTGAGATCAAGTCCTACGCGATGCCCTATTTACAATCGCTCTCCGTTCAGGTACGACACGCTCAGGGCTTCTCGGGCGTGGTGGGGTCGCCGGGGAGGATGGGGGATTTGGCTCGGGTCATCCGCGCAAGCCTCCCGGCGCGCCTTGCCGCGCTTCACGTTATGGATGGCCGGAGCAGGGTAGATATCTTGGCGGATGGGCTTGACCCCACGCTGTCGGATCGAGCCCTTCGGATGCTACGTAGGCCGGGGCAGGCCATCATCCTGGTCTCCGACCTTTGGGCGGATCGCAGAACAGCCGCTCCAGTACCCCCCGCACTTCGGCGTGCTCGTCCGCAGTCGCTCCGATCGCGTCAAGCTCGCGGTGGATCCGAACGAACTCCCGCGCGTTCCGCAGTTCGCGCAGCCGCCCCTCGGGCAGGCCGACGGTCCGTAGCCACCGTGTAAGGAAGGCGTCGTTGTGGGCCACCGCGCGGCGGCCCGTTTCGTAGAACCCCAAGTCGGCGGGCGAGATGTCGAGCGCAGTGGCTAGGGACCGGAGCGAGTACCCGGCTTCCTTGCGTGCGGCCTTGAGGTCGCGGAGAACGGCTGGAACCGGCCACGTCTTGGGCACGTCGCAATTTCTACAATCTCCGTATTGACATGCGGCTACGCTGGGTGTAGACAACGGTGCATGGCTGACAACTCGGTAGCCGAACTGCGGAGGAGCCGCAGACTCACCCAGCGGAGGCTCGCAGACCAAGTGGGCGTCACCGATCAGACCATCTCGAACATCGAGCGCGGTCGCGGGGCGCCGGACGTCCAGCTCGCCATTCGTATCGCCTCGGCCCTTGGCGCCCGCGTGGAGGCCGTTTTTGGGCCTGGGATGTCTACGCAACTCGTAGACGGTCGGGGAGGGAATGACGCCTCTCAGACCGCTACGCGGGCTTGCAGGGGCACTCACGGCCGGGACCGTACCGCGCCCAAGACCCGGGTGGGGAAATCCGCCGGAAAGAAGGCCGCATGAGCGCGTCATTCGTCGACCGTCTGCACGCCCACGCGGTCGAACTGGGGATGGAGGCGCAGGCGCTTTTGACCAAGTTGACCAACTTGGACCAGCGCGAGGACGACGTGCGCCACCGCATCCACCAGGGCATCCACCGCCTCGAGTTGATCGACAAGGAAGAGGACGCGGTGATCGCGGACCTCTCCTCCGACCTCAAGGAGCTGACCGGGCTTCTCGACAGCAGGCAGATGCGGCTCGGGGAAGTGGCATGAACGACCGTCCCCTCCTCGGTTCCTACCTCGATGGAGTCGTGGGCGGGATCGCCGTGGGGCTGTCGCTCGCGATGATCCTGTACGTCATCGCGCATCTGATCTGGAGTGCCGTTCGATGACCCCCGACTTCTTCCTCGGTGTGCTGATGGGCACGGGTGTGTCGATCCTCGCCCTGGTGGTCTACGGGATCTGGGGCGCGTGGCGATGAAGCGTCGCAAGCGCCTTCCCTGGTGCCGCCGCGCGTGGGCGTGGCTGGGCAAGGAGTTCGCCACGGACGACCCGGTGCGCCGCCACCGCGGCGAGGGTGCGCGCAAAGGCTGGGAGACGCGCCGCCGCAACGCCGAGGACGACCGAGTCTCGGAGAACCTCGCCCGCATGGAGGCCGCGCGGGTCTTCGGGTCGGACCCCACGCCATGACCAAGACAACCCCCCATCCCTTCCATGAGGAGCCCGTCGTCGCCGACCTGCGCCCGACGCCGGCGGGCTCCGACCGTGTGTGTGCGTCATGCGGGAAGTACGTGGAGATCGCCAAGGTGGCGTGGACCCACACGCGAGCGCCGCGCTCCCCTCATCGGATCGAGGTCGTGATGGGGAAGTCGCAGTGGGACAGGTGGGTGAAGCGGTGAGCGAGACGAAGTTCACCGAAGGCCCGTGGATCGTCGAGCGCGAGGAGAACGAGCCCGAGGCCGGCGAGGAGTGGCGCATGCGCGTCATGTCGCTGGGCGAGGAGCGTTACCTGTCGCTCATCGAGGGCGCGTACTTCGTCATCGACCCCAGCGTCCGCCCCGGCGAGAACGAGGCCAACGCCAACCTCATCGCTGCCGCGCCCGACCTCTACGCGGCGCTCAACGATCTCTTCGCGACGATGGAGCACGACCTTCGGCGGCGCGTCTCCCCGACATCGGGCTACGCCGCACTTATCGCCGAGGTCGAGGCCGCTCTCGCCAAAGCACGAGGCGAGCAGTGATCGTGTCCTTCTTCTTCACGTCGGCGCCCGAGGACTCGGCTGAGGGAAGTCGGTCGGGTCCTCGGGCATCGCTGCGAAGCGATGAGGTGCGGGCGGGCGACGAAGCTCCTGTGAAGCAGGGTGCGGACTCAAACGCCGCGGGTAGTGACCCATTGCCGTTCAACTCGGCAGGAGCGGTCAGGTATCGGACCGGACCCGCCCGCACCCTCTACGACTCCCTCTACACGATGGTGGAGAAGTCCATCGATGCCGTCTTCCGTGAGGCGAGTCTGTGAGCGCCGTTCGTCACCACCCAGAGTGTGGATGGTCTTTCGGGATCGTTCGCATCGATGCGGATGGCGTAGCGCATCCGACATGGATGTGTGTGACGGAATGCGTGAGCATCGTGGCGGGCGTCCCTGTTGGTGAACCGCCGCCCGCACGGCCACCATCAATGCGCCTCGCGTCACTTCTGAAGGCCATGGAACACCCGTGAGCGCCGACGCTCGCGTGATCCCGTTCTCGGACCTCCGCACCTTCGCGGCGCACGAGCTGGCGAAGCGCATCCGCGACACCTACGACGGCCCGAGGGAATGCCTCGTAGGAACAGAAGCGTTCGCGCTCGACCTCTCCACCGCGCGCTGCTCAATGTGTGGAGGTGCGTTCGCTCCCATCGGGCGGGCGATGTTCGTCATCGACCACCACGGAGATGTGCGCTACGGACACCGAGGATGCTTCGGACAAGACCTCGATGCGTGGCGCCACGGCCCCGAGTGCGAGAGCGGTTGCGAAGTCTGCGACCCGGAGGGCGCATGAGTCAGTGGGCGAGAGAGCCCGATGTGAAGTTCTGTCGTGGCTGTGGACAATCCCGTCCGCTGACCGACTTCCGACCTCGCTCGGACGCCCCAGGTCTGCGGTCCCGCTGTCGGGAGTGCGCGGGAAAGGTCGCCGCGCAGTGGGCTGTGCGAAACCGTGCGAAGCGGACAGCCCAGCGCCGCGCCAGATATCCGCTCAACCGCGAACGCCTGGTGGCAAGGGCCGCTGCCTACAAGCGCAGCAATCGGGAGAAGGCCCGGGCGCACGGGGTTGTCGAGTACGCCGTGAAGGTCGGGAAGATCGTTCGCCCGAACACATGCGACACCTGCCGTGCGCCGTCATCGCACATTCACGCCCACCACCCCGACTACGCCCGGCCTCTCGCGGTGCGCTGGCTGTGCCCCTCCTGTCACAAGCTGGCCCACATTCAGAAGGAGGCCGCCTGATGTCTCAGTGGAGCCGCGAGCACCCCGAGGAGATGGGGCGGATTTCACTTCTGCCTTTGGAAGAGCAGAACGATGCACTGCGCGGGGCGGTGGCGGACACGCTACCCGATGAGCGTGACTGCGAGGTCTGCTTCCGGCCATCGCTGACCCACTGGTGCCCGCGCTGCAGGAATGAGCAGCGCGCGATAGAGGAGCGGAGATGAGCGAAGTTCTGACCCCGCAAACAGTAGAGACGAAGTCCGGTGTGGGTTCCAAGGGCAAGCCTTGGACTATCTACCGCTGGTCGTTCTCCGAAGGCGCGAAGGCCGGCACGTTCGACAAGAAGACATCCGACTTCCTCTCGCAGAACATCGGCAAGCCCGTCAACGTCGAGATCGTCCAGACCGAGAAGGGCAAAGACTTGGCTGGCGCGTGGCCCATCGACGGCGAGCAGCCAACCCTCTACCGGCCGAAGATCTCCATCGAAAAAAAGTCCGGGGACGACTACATGCGCCCGCGCAACCCCGGCGAGTCGCGTCTCATCGCACGGCAGGCGTGTCTCCACGCCGCTACGCGGCTTCTGGCTGGCACCGGGGTGACTGACGGCGCGGCGCTGGCGACTGCCGACCGCTTCGTCGAATGGGTCTTCCAAGAGGACGTCGGCGTGCGTCACATCAAGGCCGACCACACCGCAACAGACGTCGCCGTAGAGCGCGAGGCGGTGCTGAACGACAAGCCGGCCAATCAAGTGACGAAGGACGTTGTGATCGGGCTTCTCGGCTCGGCCAGCACAGACGCGAAGGCGGTCCTGCACTCCTACGGATTGAAGACCGTGGGAGACATCCAGGGGAAGCTCACCGAGCACGCAGCCAAGTTGTTCATCGAGGCGAGCAACCAGATACCTCTCTAAGAGGAAGGGGCGAGACATGGAGTTCGTCGTGCAGACGCTGCACATCTGCGCACCGTGCCGTCACGAGTGTCTCGGTCCCTCTCCGCTTGGAGTGAGACGTCTCTGCGTGCATCGGTGTGAGAAGAGGAGGGCCGCATGACCACCGCCCTCGCTCTCTCCATCGGGGCCTTCGTGCTCGCACTCGTCGCCTTCGCGGTGAAGCACAGGTGTACGTGGGCCGGCCATTGCCCT
>JANLGX010000016.1 GCA_024654005.1 Gemmatimonadaceae bacterium
CCGGAAGGCCGGTGACTCGCGCGAGTCCCTGGCCTTCCGGATAATGGATTCCACGTAGCGGCTCAGCCGCTGCCGGTCGTCGCTCGTGAGATCCATGGCGGTCAACACCACGATCGGAATCGAGCGCCACTCCGGGTGTCGCCGAACCCGCTCGGCGAACTCGAAGCCGTCCATCTCCGGCATCATCAGGTCCAGCAGGATGAGGCGCGGGCGCTCCCGCTCCATGCTCGCCAGCGCCTCGCGGCCGTTCTCGGCCTCGCTGACCTTCCAGCCTTCCTTCTCCAGCATCTTCCGCGTGAGCGCGCGCGTGGAAGGATCGTCCTCCACCAGGAGCACGGGGCAGGGCGGGCTGTCGCACGTGTACTTCCGGAGGATCTGCGCCAGGCGGCTGCGATCGATCGGTTTGGTGGCGTAGTCGGCCGCGCCGAGCGTGAAGCCACGGTCGGGATCGTCGACCATAGTCACCATGATCACGGGGATGTCCCGCAGCGCGAGGTCGGACTTGAGCGAGGACAAGACGCTCCAGCCGTCCATGCCTGGCATCATCACGTCGAGCGTGATCGCGACCGGCTTGAACTGGCGCGCGAGCCGAAGCCCTTCCTCTCCGCTCCCCGCGGCGCGCACGTTGAATCCTTCGCCGGTCAGGAACCGCTGCATCAGCTCCCGCTGAGTCGGGTCGTCGTCGATCACGAGAATGCACGTCGCGCCCGGTGTGAGCGTAACCCCGCTTTCGTCCACTCCGCCGCCTGCGGTGCCGGCGACTACGTCGCCTTTCACGCTCGCGGGCTCGGGAAGCAGGGCCGACACATGCGCCGGAAGCTTGATGGTGAACACGCACCCCTCGCCCGGCGTGCTGTGCACCGTCACGTCGCCGCCCATCATCTGACAGAATCTCCGGGTGAGCGCGAGACCGAGCCCGGTACCGCCGAACTTCCGCGTGGTGGACGCGTCCGCCTGGGTGAAGTCCTGGAAGAGCTTGACGATCTGGTCGGCGCTCAGGCCGATGCCGGTGTCCGTGATGCGGAATACAACCCAGTCTTCACCGTCCATCATCTCACGCCCGGCGTCGAGCGTGATGCTGCCGTTCTGCGTGAACTTGACCGCGTTCGACAGGAGATTGAACAGCGCCTGGCGAACCTTGATCTGGTCGGCGTGCATCGCGCCGATGTCGGGAGCCAGCTCGACGTGCAGCGTGTTGGCGTTCGTCTCCACCATTGGCTGGAACGTGCAGCCCACCTCGTTCACCATCGCAGCGACATCGAAGCTCTCCAGGAACAGCTCCATCTTGCCGGCTTCGATCTTGGAGAGATCCAGAATGTCGTTGATGAGGGTGAGCAGGTGCTTGCCCGCGCTGTTGATCTTCTCGAGATCGCCGCCGAACTCCGGCAGCTCCCGCTCGATCGCCTCTTCCTGGAGCATCTCCGAGTAGCCGACAATAGCGTTGAGCGGAGTGCGCAGCTCGTGGCTCATGTTGGCGAGGAAGAGGCTCTTGGTCTTGTTGGCCGTCTCCGACGCTTCCTTCGCCTTGGCGACTTCCTCTTCGGCGCGCCGGCGCTCGGTGACGTCTTCCATTGCCAGCACCAGCAGCTCGCCGTGGTGGCCGGCCTGCAGCTTGCGCGCGTTGAGCAGCATCACGCGCCAGCCGATCGCCGGGAAGTCGTGGGCGAGCTCGAAGTCGTTGAACACGGAGCTCATCGGCACGATGTCTTCCAGCAGCGTTCGGAGGGCAGGGATATCCCACTGGCCGTTGCCCAACTCGTAGATCAGGCGGTTTTCCGTCTCCTCCAGCGAGACCTGGAAAGTCTGGTAGAACGCGCGATTGCCGGAGCGGACCCGCAGCGTCGTGTCGAGAATCAGCAACGGCTCGCGCACGGTGTCGACGATGTTCTGCGCGTAGGTCTCGATGGCCTTGAGATCCGCTTCCACGCGCCGGCGCTCGGTCACGTCTTCCATCGCGAGTACCAGCAGCTCGGCGTGGCTGCCCGCCCGCAGCTTCCGGCCGTTCAGCAGCATTATCCGCCGCCCGATGATCGGGAAGGTGTGCTCCAGCTCGAAGTCGTTGAACACCGAACTGGTCGGGATCACGTCCTCGAGCAGGGTGCGCAAGGCCGGAATGTCCCACTGCCCGTTCCCCAACTCGTAGATGAGCCGGTCCTCGGTCTCCTCGCGGGAGACGTGGAAGGTCTGGTAGAAGGCACGATTCGCGCTGCGGACGCGGAGGGCATTGTCGAGCATGAGCAGCGGCTCCCGCACCGTCTCGACGATGTCCTGGGCGTACGTCTCAATTTCCTTGACCAGCGGGGGACTGCGGTTCATCGCCACCTGGGAAGCGGGGCGCATCCGTTCTTCTGTACGCAATCAAGCACAATCGCCATCGGCCCCGCTCCATTCCCGGGTTTCATTTATGGGATGCCTTTCGTGATATGGCGTAACCTGTTGACCGTGCTTGTTTTCTGGCCACGAACGGATAAATTACTTGAGCTATGATAAAAGTCGCCCGCGTCCTCCCGGACAGCATTGCCGAGCAGGTTGGAATCGTTCCGGGCACGGAGCTCAAGACCGTCAACGGACGCAAGCTGGCCGACTTCCTCGATTGGGAGTTCCTCACCGCCGAGGACGAGCTGCTGATCGAGGCCGCGCTGCCGGGTGGAGAGGAGCTCGTGCTCGAGATCGAGCGGCCCGACGCGGAGTCGCTGGGCGCGGTGCTCGAGCCGCCGAACATCCGCCGCTGCGCCAATCGCTGCGAGTTCTGCTTCATTGAGGGGCTGCCCACCGGCCTCCGGCGCTCGCTGTACGTTCGGGACGACGACTATCGGCTGTCGTTCGCGTACGGCAATTTTGCCACCCTCTCAAACCTCAAGCAGCGCGACATCGACCGCATACTCGAGTACCGGCTCTCGCCGCTGTACGTCTCCGTGCACGCGACCAATTGGGAGGCGCGCAAAGTCCTGCTCAATAACCCGCGCGTGCCGAACGTCGTGGAGCAGCTCACGTCGCTCGCGTCGGGGGGAATCCGCTTCCACTGTCAGATGGTAATCGTCCCCGGATTGAATGACGGCGCGGTGCTCGAGGAATCGATCAGCGATCTCTGGAATCTCGGCGACGCGGTGCTCTCGTGCGCGGTGGTGCCGGTGGGATTGACGCAGTTCTCCCACCTGTACACCGGCGAGACGATGGACGCGAGGAACGCGACGCGCATCCTCGAGCAGGTGGAGGCGTGGGGCGAGCGCGGGCAGCGCGAGCGCGGCGAGACCTGGATAGCCGGCTCCGACGAGCTGTATCTGCTCGCCGGACGGGAGCTGCCGGGCGAGGAGTTCTACGGCGAGTTCGCGCAGATCGAGAACGGCGTGGGCGCGGTGACCTCGCTGCGGAAGCAGGTGCGCGAAGGACTCGGCAGGCTCGACCGGCTCGACGGGATGCGCATCGGCGTGGTGACCGGCAAATCCATGGAGCCGCTCATGCCCGGGCTGCTCGACGAGCTGCACCGCGTCACGGGCGCGGCGTTCGAGCTGATACCGGTGGTCAACACGTTGTTCGGACCCGCGATCGGGACGGCGGGACTGCTCGTGGGCGCGGACCTGCGAGCCGCGCTCGCGTCGCGCGCGGATCTCGACCTCGCGCTCATTCCGGCCGAGACGATCAACGACGACGGCCTGTTCCTCGACGACGATTCACTCGAGGCGCTGCGCGCCGCCATACCGATGCCCGTGCTCCCGTCGTATGATTTCGTGGACGTGCTCGAGCGCGCGCCGCTCGAAGCGGCGCTGGCGGCGTGAACATTCCCGTCGTAGCGATCGTCGGCCGGCCGAACGTCGGCAAGTCGGCGCTGTTCAACCGCATCATCGGTGACAACTCGGCGATCGTGAGCGAAGACGCCGGCACGACGCGTGACCGGCATTTCGGGAGAGCGGACTGGAGCGGCCGGCAGTTCTGGCTCGTGGATACGGGCGGGCTGGCGGACGATCCGCGCATGCCGATGGACGTCGAGATCCGGCGGCAGGTGGACGAGGCGATCAGCGAGGCGGACCTGTTGCTGCTGGTCGTGGACGCCAAGCAGGGACTGCATCCGAGCGACCGGAAGGTCGTGGACCTGCTGCGCGATTCGCAGAAGCCCTGGCTGCTCGTCGCCAACAAGGTGGACAATCCGGCCAGCACGGACTTCTACGAGTTCTACGAGCTGGGCGCGGGCGACCCGCTGCCGGTCTCGGCGGCGAACGGCAAGAACTCGGGCGAGCTGCTCGACGCCATCGTGGAGAAGATCCCCGAAGTCACGGAAGAGGCGCCGGACGAGCTGCGCGTAGCCGTGGTCGGGCGGCCGAACGTCGGCAAGTCGTCGCTCGTGAACAAGCTGCTCGGCGAAGAGCGCCTGGTGGTCGCGGACGAAGCCGGCACCACGCGCGACGCCATCGACACCCCCGTCACGTACCATGGCCGGCCCATGGTGTTCGTGGACACGGCCGGTCTTCGCAGGCAATCCAAGGTCAGCGAGGGGATCGAGTTTTACTCCACGCTCCGGACGCGGCGCGCGATCGAGAGCGCCACGATCTGCGTGCTGCTGATCGACGCGGTCGAGGGATTGCACAACCAGGATCTCAAGATCGCGAACCTCGCGTGGGAGGCCGGACGCGGGCTGATCATCGTGGTCAACAAGTGGGACCTCGCCGCGAAGGACGACAAGAGCGCGGCGAAGTTCCAGAAGGAAGCCGGCGAAAAGGCGCCGTTCCTCAAGTTCGTGCCGTTCCTCTTCACGTCGGCGCTGACGGGCCAGCGCGTGCAGAAGCTGTTCGACCTGATCCTGCAGGTGGACGCCGAGCGGCAGAAGCGGATCTCGACCTCGCAGGTGAACAACACGCTGGGAGAGCTGGTCGCGCGGAGACAGCCGCCGCAGGCGGCGGGGCACGAGGTCAAGCTCAATTACGCGACGCAGGTAGAGACGGCGCCGCCGATGATCGCCGTGTTCGGAAACAACCCGGAAAAAGTGCAGGAGCACTACATCAGATACCTGCACAACGGCTTTCGCGAGGCGTGGGGGTTCACCGGCAATCCGCTGAGAGTGGTCATGCGGCGCAAGTCGGGCTGAGATGCACCCGGTCGCGGCGGTCGTGATCGCGTACCTCCTGGGCTCCGTCCCATTCGCGTATCTCGCGGGACGCGCGCGCGGAGTGGACCTGCGACAGCACGGCTCCGGCAACCTCGGCGCGGCCAACGCCAGTCGTGTGCTCGGCACGACCACCGGCGTGGTGGTCTATCTCCTCGACACGCTCAAGGGATTTCTCCCGGTGTTCCTGCTCGTGCCGCTGCTCGTCGGCAGGCGTTTCGACCTGTGGGCGATCGCGATCGGAGTAGCAGCCATCGCGGGCCACGTCCGGCCCGTGTATCTCGGCTTTCAAAAAGGCGGCAAGGGCATGGCTACGGCGGGCGGCGTGTTTCTCGCGCTCGCCCCTCTCGCAACGACACTCTGCCTTGCAGTCTGGGTGCTCGTATTTCTGCCGAGTGGGTACGTTAGCCTCGCGTCGATCGTGGCGGCCGTACTGTTTCCATTCGCGATTCTCGCGACCGGCACGCCGGCACGGTCCGCGCTGTTCGCGGTCGCTGTCCTCACGGCCGTGTTCGTGGTGTGGATGCATCGCTCGAACATCGCGCGGCTGCGTCGCGGCGAGGAGCATCGCTTTCGTCGCGGCAAGCGGGGCGCGGGCGATGGTCACGCTGTCGGATCAGGGGGCTGACTTTGTACCCGGAACGGTGTGCCGTCATCGGTGCCGGTGCCTGGGGCACGGCGCTGGCGGATCTGCTCGCGCGGTCGGGCAACCAGGTCGCGCTGTGGGCGCGGGAAGAGGACGTCGTAGACAGCATCAACAGATCCCACCGCAACCGGTTTCTCGCGGGCCACTCGATCCACGAGTCGGTCCGGGCGTTCGGCGACGTGTGTGAAGCGGCGCGCGACGCGCGGGTCGTGATCTTCGTGACTCCCTCGCACGCGCTCCGGGCCGTGGCGCGGTCGGTGCGCCCCGCGATCGGGCGGGATACCGTGGTCGTCGTGGCCAGCAAGGGCGTCGAGGAGGACACGCTCGCGCTGATGAGCGACGTCGCGGAAGAAGAGCTCGGCTCGCCACCGCTGGTGGCGCTGTCCGGGCCGACCTTCGCCGCCGAGGTCGCGGCGGGACAGCCGACGGCGATCGTCGCCGCCTCGGAGGACGAAGCGACTGCGCTGGTGGCCCAGCGCATATTCAGCGGCTCGAATCTCCGGCCGTACACGCACGACGACGTGATCGGCGTGGAGCTCGGCGGGGCGCTCAAGAACGTGATGGCCGTGGCCACGGGAATCGCCGACGGCCTCGGGCTCGGACACAACGCGCGCGCCGCGCTGATCACGCGCGGCCTCGCCGAGATGACGCGGCTCGGAGTCGCGCTCGGCGGGAAGCAGGCGACGTTCGCGGGGCTGGCCGGGCTCGGCGATCTGGTGCTGACGTGCACCGGCGGCCTCAGCCGGAACCGCGCGGTCGGGGTCGCGGTGGGGAAGGGCGCGTCGCTGGACGCGGCGCTCGCCGGCAGAGAGACGGTGGCCGAGGGAGTTGTAACGACTCGCAGCGCGCGCGCCCTGGCCGCGCGGGAGGGAGTGGACATGCCGATTGTGGACGCCGTGTACCGCGTGCTGTTCGAGGGCGAGCCGGCGCAGGATGCCATGCGCGCGCTCATGTCGCGCGAGCTGCGGTCGGAGGGTGATTGATGGCATCCCAGCGCAAGGGAAACGGCGGCAGCCAGGTTCGCGAGTTCTTTTCGATCGGGGACGTATGCGGCCTCACCGGCCTCAAGCCGCACGTGCTCCGGTATTGGGAGAGCCAGTTCAAGTTCCTGAGCCCGGCCAAGAACCGCTCGGGCAACCGCGTGTACCAGCGCAAGGAAGTCGAGCTGATCATGCTGGTGAAGCACCTGCTGTACTCGGAGAAGTACACCATCGACGGGGCGCGGCAGAAGATCGAGGACCACCGCAAGGCGGGCGAGCTGCGCGCCGTCGCGCGCGCGGCATTGGATTCGCAAACGGTGGGCTCGATGGAGCAGGACCTCAAGGAGATTCTCGCACTGCTCGACGGAACCCAACCGACTAAATGATCAACAAAGTTCTGGCCATCATTCCGGCCTACAACGCGGGCGAGCTGCCCGCCAAGGTCGCCCACGGACTCAAGAATGCCCTGCCGAACGCGACCATTCTCGGGATAGACGACGGCTCGACGGACGAGACGCGCTCGGTGCTGCGATCGGTGTGTAACGAGATGATCGAGTTCGACGTCAATCGCGGCAAGGGGACGGTGCTGCGCGCCGGCTTCGCCTTCGCCATCGAAGGCGGCTACGACGCCGTGCTGACCATCGACGCGGACGGCCAGCACGATCCCGCCTTCGCGCCCACCATGCTGCAGGCGCTGGAGAACGCGGACATCGTGATCGGCGCGCGGCAGATCAGCGGCAAGGCGGTGCCGTGGCACCGCCGCATAGCGAACATCCTCTCGTCCGCCACGACGCGCGCGATATCCAAGGTCGAGATCAGCGACAGCCAGTCGGGCTACCGCGCGATCCGCACCGAGGTGCTGAAGAACGTGCACGCCGTCGGCGACCGGTACGACTACGAGCAGGATTTCCTGTTCCGGGCGGCGCGGCAGGGTTACCGGTTCGCGGAGGTCCCCATCTCCACCGTGTACGGCGCGCCCAGCCACTTCCGCGCCGCGGTCGATGCGTGGCGCATCGTGCGCGTCCTCTGGCGGCACAAAGCGGGCATCTTCCGCTAGTGCGCATACTGCTCTCGAACGACGACGGCGTCTTCGCCCACGGGCTCAAGTGCCTGGTCAAGGCGGCGGAGCCGCTGGGTGAGGTGAGCGTCGTCGCGCCGGACCGCGAGCAGAGCGCGGCCAGCCATTCGCTGACGCTGCACCATCCCGTGCGCCCGCGGCGGATAGACGAGCGCACCTGGCAGGTGGACGGCACGCCTACCGACTGCGTCATGCTCGCGGTGGAAGCGCTTCTGCCCGAGCGTCCCGACTTCGTGATCAGCGGGATCAATCACGGACAGAACATGGGCGAAGACGTGTTGTATTCGGGAACCGTCGCGGCCGCGATGGAAGGGCTGTCGCTCGGCATTCCGTCTTTCGCGATCTCGTTCGCCGGCGGAGATCTGCGCGCGGACACCTCGATGCTGGACGAGCAGATCAAGCCGCTGTCACTATTGCTCCGGCATCTCACCAGCCTGCCGGCGTACCCGACCCACACGCTGTTCAACATCAACATGCCGCCGGTCAGCGGCGGGGAGATCAAGGGCGTCCGCCTCACGCGGCTCGGCCGGCGCGTGTACTCGAACTCGCTCATGCCGATGAAGGATCCGTGGGGGCGGGACATTTTCTGGATCGGCGGCGGGTCGATCGAGTGGTCCGGCGAGGAGGACTCCGATTTCCGCGCGATCGCCGACGGCTACATCTCGATCACGCCGCTCTCGCTCGACCTCACGCACGACCAATGTCTGAGCGATCGGGAGAGCTGGTGGCGGGAACCGTAGAGCCGGAGTTTCGCGGACCGCGGCGGCGGCTCGTCGAGCAGCTGCAGGACCAGGGCATCCGCGACCTCGCCGTGCTCAAGGCGATCGACGAAACTCCGCGGCATCTCTTCGTCCCGCAGGCGGTGCGCCACCGCGCGTACGAGGATTCCGCGCTGCCGATCGGCAACGGCCAGACGATCTCGCAGCCGTCGATACACGCGCGCTATCTCGAGCTGCTGCACCTCACGGGGGCCGAGAAAGTCCTTGAGATCGGGACGGGCTCGGGCTATCAAACGGTGCTTCTGTCGCATCTCGCGGCGCAGGTATTCTCGATCGAGCGCGTAGCGCCGCTGCTCGAAAGCGCGCGCGCGATCATCCAGCAGGTGGAAGCGCGGAACATATCGCTCCTCCTCGGCGACGGCACGCTCGGCTGGAGGCAGTACGCGCCGTACGACGCCATTCTCGTGAGCGCCGCCGCGCCGGAAGTTCCGCAGGCGTATGTCGAGCAGCTGGCCGAAGGAGGCCGCTTGCTCATTCCGCTCGGCGACCGCGAAGAGCAGATCCTGTATCTGATCGTGAAGCGCGGCGACCGGCTCGAGCGCACCGAGATCGCGCCGGTTCGGTTCGTCCCACTGGTGGGCAAGCACAGCTGGGACGAATGATCGGTGTTGGCAGGGGAAGGCCGTCCCGATAGGTTGTAGGGGCTTCAATCACCCGCGAGCGCGATGACGGAAGACTCGGAGCGCGACCAAACGAGAACTCAGCGGCCGGCACCGCCGTACGTGCGGCGGCCGGGCGACATGTGGCGCGAGGAGCTGCCGCCGATCACGCGCTATCTGTACGACTTCGACACCGAGCAGCGCGAGCCTGCCTACCAGCCGCTGACCTACGACGCACCCAGCGAGCCGGTCCTCGAGTCCATCGAGTGGAAGTCGCCGTTTGCCGCGACCGAAGTGACTCCGGAGGCCACCGAGCAGGAGCGGACCGGCGCGTGGATTCTCGAGGAGTGGGAGCAGTACGACTGGACGAAGGCCGCGACTCTCACGGGAGACCCGGACATCGTCGCCGCGCAGGACGCCTGGGGCGATCTCGACTGGGAGCGGGACACCGCGGCGCGTGGTGCCGCGCGGCAGCGACCGCCGGAGATGGTAGCGACGATCCTCGAGGGGATCGCGCGGCGAATCCGGTCGGGCGACGTGCGCGTCAACGGTACGCCCGGGATGACGGAGGAAGCGGCGCTCACGGCGGTGTTGGCGGCGTTGCTCGGGGTGAGACGATAGCTGGCAGCCAGCAGCTAGCAGCTAGCAAGCTTTACTACGGCTTCCGCGTTCTGCGCAGCATTCATCCAGACCCACACAAGTGGCAACGATACATCTCGAAATCGCGGGGCGCGTACAGGGCGTCGGCTTTCGCTGGTTCGCGCGCCAGCAGGCCCGCAGACTCGGGATTGACGGCTGGGCGGTGAACACGCGCGCGGGAACCGTCGAGATCGTGGCGAAAGGCGAGCCTGAGGCGTTGAGGCAGCTCGAAGCCGCCATGGCCCAGGGTCCCTCGGGCGCGATCGTCAAGTCCGTGACCGAGCTCGCCGCGATCGCGGAGGATGAAATCCCGGACGGTTTCGAAGTGCGGTAGTCGTTGTTCGCTGCTAGCTGCTCGGCGAGCGTCGTCCCATAAGCGGAAAGAACCGGTATATTTAGGGAGCGGCTCGGGTACGGATTCCCGAGCCGTTTCCGTAGCCGGCCCCCGTAGCTCAGTTGGATAGAGCAGCAGTTTCCTAAACTGTTGGCCGGGTGTTCGAGTCACCCCGGGGGCGCTTCTGCGGCCTTCGTGCGCCGCGCGAGATCACGCTTTCTCCGGAGCTGCACCGCATGGACTGGTTCGCCAAGGCATTCATCCGCGCGAGTCTGCTCTGGTTCATCGCCGGGATCACCCTCGGTCTCGCGATGGCGATTCATCCGGCGTGGGTGATGTACCGCCCCGCGCACGCCCACATGAATCTGATGGGCTTCGTCGTGATGATGATCTTCGGCGTCGGGTATCAGATGCTGCCGCGGTTCTTCGGCCACCCGATCCACAGCAGGACGTTCGCGGTCGCGCACATCTGGCTGGCCAACCTCGGGCTCGCCGCTCTCGTCGGCGGGTTCATGCTGTCGCCGCACATCGGCGCGGACGCGATTCCCGTCACCGCGACCGGTGGAACGCTGTGGGCGCTCGGCGCCTATGGCTTCGTGTACAACATGTGGCGGACGTTCAACGCCGCCGAGCGCCGGCGGCGGCTCAACGAGCAGGCCGCGCCCGCGCGCAAGCTGCCGACGTCCGACTGATCCGCTAAGGCTCGACGACTAGGAACCCGATCCCGCCCTTCTGTCCGTGGCCGAAGCCATGGTTCACGATGGGGAACTCGCCCGCTACGTCGCACAGGAGCTCGAAGCACATGCCGCCGCCGGGCGCCACGGCAAATGTCTGCACACCGCGGATGGGTGTGCCCGGAGGAGCGCCGAGGTACATCGTGTCGAACTGCTCGCCCACGACGTGAAAGTTGCATGCATGCGTGGGGCCGGCGTTCACCACCCAGAACCGGACGCGCTCTCCGACCTTCGCCCTGAGCGGGGCGTCGACGTACTGGTTGGGCCTGCCGTTGAAGGTCACGAAATCGGGCAGCCCGACGAGCATCTTCTGGAAGTCGAAGGAGCGTACTCCGCCCGCTTCATCCTTAAGGTAGAACTCCTGCTGAACGAGCACGTACTCCCTGGCGGCTGGGAGTCCTTCGCGCGGCTGGACGATTATCGCGCCGTGCATCCCCGCGCCGATGTGCATCAGCACGGGGGCGGAGCCGCAGTGGTACATGAAGGCTCCGGCGAACCTCGGCCTGAACGTGTACGTTACCGACTGTCCCTTGGTGACCGACCGGAAGGCGATTTTCGGATCGATCTGGGCCGCATGAAAGTCCATCGAGTGCGGCACGTCCACGTCGTTCGTCAGCGTGAACTCGACGGTGTCGCCCACACGGCAGTGCACGATCGGGCCCGGCAGCTCGTCCTCGAAAGTCCACGCCGCCACCGTCGTGCTCTCGGAGATGCGGATGTTCGTCTCGCGCGCCCGCCAGTTCAGCCGCAAGCGCCCGCCCGCCGGCAGGGGAGGCAACTCCGGGCTGTACCGATGGAATGCCACGGCCGCCGCGGCGCCCGTACCGGATGAGCGCGCATCCCTGGGCAGGGCGGTGTCGAGCCGGCTGTCGGCGTTCTGGCCGTGCATATTGTCCGCAGCGCGCGACTGCCCCCGCTGCGAGTCGTCGCCTCCTTCCGGCCCGGGTTTGTCCGCGCATGCCACCAGCGCGCCGCCAACGCCCGGAATGGCCAGCGACAGCATCCCTGCTTTCGCAATGAACGATCGGCGTGAAGCCAGCTGGCTCAATAGCTGCGGTTCGTCGGGCACCATGATAGCTCTCCAAGCGAGGGTGGATCGATGTCGCGGTAGTTTTGGCAAGAACCAGTCCCAGCAATGAGCTGACCGCGATGCCTCAGTGGCTGGCGGATGTCCTCGGCGACGCCGTCCGGTACGTGCGATCGGACGGGGATCCCTATGAGATCGTCGCCTACCGTGGCTACGCTAACAAGGCGCACGCGCTCGTGCATGGACGCGTACTGGAGTCGCCGAACGTTGCGCCGGCCGCGGCCGACGACAGCCTCTGGCGCAATCTAGGCACGCGGCCGACCACGGGTGGATCACGCGGGAATCCCTCCCCGCGGTGCAGCAGGAGGAGAAGGCCGACGAGGGCGAGACGGGGACGAAGGCGGACGTGCCCGGCGTAGCGGAGGAGCCTGCCACACCGACAGTCGTCGTCGAGTGAACCGGAAGGTCACCTGGTTTTGGTGAGTCGCCTGGCGAAATGCCACGGCGCCATCAGCAGGGCCATGAGCCCGATCACCAGAGCGACCATCAGCACTACGCGCTGGGGCCAGGGCCCGAGAAAATCGATGATGGATGCTTCGCCGGGCTGCGCGTTGCCGACGTAGCCGTAATTGAAGCCGAGCATGATGTTGATTGCCAGTACGAGGGCGAGGTACGCGAGTCCCGCGAAGACCGAGAGCCTGAAATCGGCCCATGTGGGGCGGAAGCCGCGCACGACCACGTCGTAGACAGCGATTCCGATGATGCCGGCGTGGCTCATCCAGAAAATCCAGAACCAGAACGAGTCGGGCTCGAACGCAATCTCCGGCGTGACGATCGCCTGCAGACTCATGCCGATTCCCCAGAAATAGAGCAGGGCGCGGAGCGGCCTGCGCGGCGCGAGCAGCACGATCCCGGCGAGCAACGAGGTGATGTCGCAGACGTGCAGTGGCAGAGACCGCGCAACGTCGAATCGTGGGGGCAAAAGCCACCAGCCGTTGCTCACGACCCACAGCGCGACCATTATCAGCCCGAGGTTGCGGTCGAGCCGTGAGCGGGCGAGCGGCGCAAGCCGGCGCCCGACCATGATGAGCAAAGCCGTCGCTCCCGCGAAGAGCAGGAGGATTCCGGCGTGCAGTGCGGAGAAAGGCTCGAAGGAATCCACAGTGCCGAACATGCTGGTCAATCGACGTAGTAGTGCAACCGGACTATTGGATGAACGCCCGGATAAAAGTGTTACCCATGTTGCTGGACAGTTGTGTTACCGATGTACCCGGCTGCTCAGCTCAGCTCGCATCGAGATCCGAGCGCTGCTTTCAGGCCTCGGTAATAGAGAGAATATTGCCATCGGGATCTTTAAACCAAGCGACCTTCGCACCGCCAGGAGATGTCCAGATGCCCGCTGAATCCTGTTCCATGCCCGGGAAATGCTCGAACGTGACGCCTTTGGTGCGTAGTTCGCGCACGGTTGTCTGAGCGTTCCGTACTTGCCAGCCGAGAATCGTAAATGAGGCGGGCTTGACGTCACGAACCCCGGATACGTTGGCGAGACGTACGGCTACGCCGTTTGCGTCGAGCACCAGCGCGAATTGGTCCTCGCTGACGAATCTCAATCCCAAGATATCTTCGTAGAAGCCTCGCGCCCTTTTGGGATTACAGGTCGGAACGAAAGCCACGACGTCTGCATTTCCGAGCACAGGATCCTCCATGCGTCGATGTCGTCGGACAGTTGTGTTACCTATGTCCCCGGCTGCTCACGGTTGGACGCGTCCATTGCGGCGCGAGCAGAACGAAGACCCCACAGCGCTAGACTGCCCGCTACAATAACGTGGCCCGCGCTTTCCGATCTCCGGATGCACCCGTGCGGCCTGCAACCGCTGGTCGATGCGCAGCACCACGCCCTCCGCATATACGGGCGAGGTAGTGGTGATGTAATCGACGATATGTTCGAGTTGCGTGACGGCCTGCTCCGTCCAGCGGAGCTGCAGCATCAGGACGCGCGACGAATCCTGGCGCGCACCCGAGCGAGAGCCGAGTCATGGTCAATCGTGCGCCCCGCGTCGGGGCGGATATCGGAAGTGTCAGCCATACAGCTAACCTGTCAGGGTCCTCGGAATCCCGCAAGCGAATCGTGCGCGAGTGCCGACTTCGACCGGCTAACCTCAGGTTGTGCTGTGGACACTCCATAAACTGCGGCGGCGAAGCCGCCGCTATACAACAACGTGGCCGTAGGCACCAGCGCCTCAAGCTAAGCTTGCCAGCTTCAGCGAGTGTTTGTGGTGAGCGGAGCGAGCCGCCGCTACCTCATCGCGCCGACCCGAACGAATGCGATCGACAGCAGGAACGTCCAGGGTTTCAGCGGATGCGCCGATGACCGAACCCGAATGGAAGGGCCGGGCCTATGCCGACCCGGCAGGTTAGCGCTTACTATACCTCGCATATTGCTTCGGATTGGCGTCCAACTTTCTGTCCTCAGGATGAGCCCTTTCAGGCATGCCTCACCGTGAGCCGGCACCCAAGTCACCGACTTGGGTACCGGTGATTTGTTCTTGCTGATCAGCCGGCCATCTTGCGGCAAGCCTCGGCGCAGCGACGGCAGGACTCGGCGCAGCGCTTGCACTGCTCCATGTCGTGCGCGCCGCATTCCTTCGCACACCAGTCGCTGATGTCCGCGCACAGCTTGCAGAGCTGCTTGGCGAACGGACTGTGGCGGGCGATCGCGTCGGCGCACAGCCGGCAGATCGCCGCACACTCAATGCAGCAAGCGGGACAGGCGTTGGCGCTGGCCTTGCCGGCCATAAGCGCGAAACAGTGGCCGCATTCGGTCGCGCAGTCGTTGCAGGCGGCGATGCAATCCTTGGCTCTCTGGTCCAGATGATCACTCATGGTGTTTCTCCTTCGGTTGGACATCGGGCGATACTGACTCGCCCTCTGATCTATAGACGCACGACCCGTGGCGGCATTACACCCCAGTCGGCTCATGGGTTCGGCCGAGCGCGGCAGCTGCAGTTAAAGCATCCGTGCTCAGCACAGATACCGCAAAATTCGATGACACGCCTGCGGAGTGCCTTGCGCGCCCGGAACAAGCGCACCCCAGCGTTACTTGGCGACACACCCTTTTCAGTCGCGAACGCCTTCACGGGCGTCCCGTTCACGTCTACGGCTTCGAGGATTTCGGCGTACTCCGGCTTGAGCGTGCTGGCAAGACGCCTGACGCAGGTGCAGATTTCAGCGTACAGGTCCTCGGGTGGGTTCTCCGCAGTCTCGATTTCCCTTGCGAACGCCTCGTATGCTTTCTCGGCAGTCGCGCGACGCCGATGGTGGTCGATCACAGCGTTTCGGAGCGTTCGGTAGAACCACGGAATGACCGCTTCCTCTGACGCATCCTCGAGCTTTGCGAGGTTCCGTGTGAACGCATCCTGAAGGATGTCTTCGGCGGCCTCGCGGCTGCCGACACGACGCTCCAAAAATTGCAGGAAAGACCGATAGCTCTCCAACAGGATCTCGAGCGCCCGACCTGGGTGTCGACCGTGCGACTCATCAACGCTTGCTTCGTGCATACAGCCAGCCTCCATCACCGTCATAACCAACCATTCGTAAATCCCGCCCGCCGCAGTCCCGTCAGGACGTAGGGGCACGCACGGATCTGCCGCCAGATCAAACCCGACCGGTAGTTTTCGCACAGCAACACGACCGGACCGAGGTTGATCCCAAAATGGTACGGCGAGGTCCAGCCAGAGCCTGCATCGCCCTCGTGCGGAAAGGTCAGATTGAAGCTGCACCGAAGGCAATACTCGCCCGTGACCTGCGGATAGACGTCCTGACAATATCGACGCGTCGGCAGCACGATCTCCGGGGCGAACGGGAGCGAGGCGACCACAGCCCACGGCGCGACGGCGGCGACGACGCTTCGTTCAGCTGTGTTTCGAGCGCGGCGCACGCGAAGCGAAATATACCCTTCTCGGGCGCGAGGACAAATCACGTGGGCGGGCCGCGCACGAAGCCTTGCAAGCCGCAGCCGTACCTTGCCATCGGTATGTGACGAGGTGCCGCGCAAGTCGAATCGGCCGAGCTTCAGGACTAGCGGCCGCGTACGGGGGCCCGCACAGGTCGCTCCGGCGCGACACCGCACTCACCTACCCAAAGAAAATGCTGCGTACCCAGCCGATCACGGCGACCAACAACACCAGGCTGAGCAACACGATTACAAGTTCAGTCTGGTTTCCGAAGCGTGTCGATTTTGCCGCCCGCACGGGTTGTCTCGCCGCATCGGGCTGGTTGCGTCCGGACATCCTGCGCCAGAGCACCGATACTGCCGGAACGACGGTGATCAATACCGCCAGGAATACGAACCAGGCAATCAGCGGATCTTCACGAAGGACGTTCAAGAATGCCATACCTAGAGCTTGAGGTACAGCACTACGCGGCCCAGCACGTTGTAGGAAAGCGTGTCGCCGCGAAGCGTCGCCTGCATCGTGTCGGCCTCGGTGGATCCGCGCGCGTCGATGGAGAACTCCACCGAGTCGCCCACGACCGTGTAGGTTCCCGTCGCGACGGCCGCGCCGTTCTGCGGAGCCGCGCCGCCGGGCGGCTCGAGGGTGACAGTCAACGTCTCCTGAAACCGACGGTCGGCCGATAGAAAGAGACTTCCGGTCGTCACTCGCACCACGCCCTCGGTCGACGACGACGTGATCACCGCCGGCAGCTGCTGCCCGGCGATGGATTGCAGCAGGAACACGCCAGCCGCGTCCTGATACGGATCGGTGACGCTCGACTCGCTACACGCCGCGACCGCCAGCAGCGCGGCCGCGGCGACCGCGGCGCGGAGCAGGGCAGGGGGCGACAGCCGGCGGGTACGAGTGGATATAAGGGTTCTTGCTCGCATCGGGCGATGATAGTGCAGAGAGAGGGTGCACGCTACGGAGAAGCCGCGGTCACGGGGAATACGAATCTTTCCGCCGGCCGTTTCATTCGCTGCGCGTCGCGCCCGGCTATTTTTGTCTGCAGGCTCCACCAACCCTCAACGATTCCCAATGTCGACGCGCCCAGCCAATCCAGCATTGCAGCCCGATAGATCCGAGTCCGCCGCCGAATGGCTCGTCCTCCACAAGCAGCGGGTGATAATGGGCGTCGTGGCGATCGCCCTGCTGTTCGGAGGAGCGTGGTTCTACCGCCGGTCCAGCCAGATCAAAGCAGCGAGGGCCGAGTCCGCGTACTTCCAGGCGCGGCAGGCGATGGCGTCGGGCAATGCGCCGCTCGCCCTGACCGACCTGCGAAACGTAGTGATCCGGTACGAGGGCACTGCGGGCGCTGCCCAGGCAGCGCTCGCGATCGCCCAGATTCTGTACGATGAAGGGAAGTACCGCGAGGGCATCGCCGAGCTGGATAAGGCCGCGAGATCGAGGCCCGAAGGGCTGGCGGCTTCGATCCACGTCATGCGCGCGGTCGGCCATGAAGGGCTAAAGCAGTTTGACCAGGCAGCCGCGGAATACCAAGCGGCGGCTGAAGTTACGCGCTTTCCGAATGACGCCTCGGCCTTCAGGGCCTCGGCTGCCCGGGCGCTCATGGCCGGCGGGAAGCCGGAAGCGGCGCGCGCGATCTGGGCCGAGCTGGCCGCGGAGCCCGAAGGGTCGATGGTGTCGGAGGCCCGGGTCAGGCTCGGCGAGCTGACGGCCAAGCCGGCGAGCTGAAGCCGGAAGCTAGAAGACCGCCAGCCGCACCTCCACGCTCGTCCGCGGTGGATTCTGGGAGGCAGGGAGAAACCTCACCATGAGATCGGCATGCCCGGCGGCGTACGTCGAGTATGACGGGGGCCTGGCGTAGGCATAGAGGGTGGCGGCGGCCGAGTCGGGCCCGCCGGCACCGTTGTAGATGGCAAGAACCAGAAGAAACCGCCCGGACGCGTCGGTTCGGGTGGTCGGAGCCGGGAGCGAGCTTCCCGCGACCCGCAGGACCACGTCGACGTCCTCGAGCGGCTGCCCAAAGCTCCCACGGACTACGCCATCGACGATCGCCCGATGGGTTTCGATTAGCGACTCTCTGGGGCTGAGCTCATCCAGCCCCGTTGGGGCTTCGCATCCGACCGGCAGGAACGCCGCGAGGAGAAGTCCGCCAAGCCGCCCCGAGAGCCGCATGATGGCCGATACCCGGCTGCGAGGAAGAGGGTCCGCGCGCCTGCCTGCCAACCTTCCTGGACGAAGGCCTATGCGTATAAGAAGTATTATGTAAACCAGACAGTGTGCAAGAATGTGGAGAACGGGAGCATGGCCGGACCGCCGATTTGTAAGTGCTTCCCTGCGAGTGGTTTACGGACGCTCGCTTGAGGCGGCGGCTTCAACATCCCGGGAACGGCACAATTACGCCTGTAGGGCGCCACGGCGCGCGTTATCGGTCAAACTTCGCGCAGCCGGCCCTCAAAAACGATCCGCCCTTCGCCTCGGAGCGACGGGTACCACGCGCCGGCCCTGCGCCTGACGGTCACCTCCAGGGTGCGGCCGGAGCGGGTCTTCAGAGCCACCCGATCGCCTGACTTGCCCCACTCATTGAGCAGGATCGCCGATGCGACTGCACCCGTGCCACAAGCCAGGGTCTCGCCCTCGACACCTCGCTCGTAGGTGCGCATGGACCAGCCTGAAGGGCCCTGGGACAAAAAGTCCACATTTGCCCCGTGAGCCAGCGAAGGGTGGGACCGTAGCTCGGCGCCTCGACCCAGAACGTCAGCGGACTCGACGTCGGGGCAGGCTATGACGACGTGGGGCACGCCCGCGAGGGCGAAGCCGAGCTCCGATTCTCCCCCGCCCTTCCGGATCGCCGCAAAATTCGGCTGCACGTCCGTGACGGCCTCCAAGTCGATTTCCGGAAGTCCGTCCCGCACGCGCGCCGTCAAAGTTCCCGCGTCGCTGTCGAGCTGAAAGTCGCCGTGCGGGGCGATGCCGAGCTCGGCGGCCAGGCGGACGCTGCACAGGCTCGCGTTGCCGCACAGCTCTCCCAGCGAGCCGTCAGCGTTGTAGTACCGCATGCGATAAGCATGCGCCGGCGAAGGCAGGATGAAGACGATTCCATCGGCGCCTACTCCCGTTCCACGGGCGCACAGCTCGGCGATCCGGCCGGGGGTCTCGAGGTCCCCGGGCGGCTCGGCCCGGCAATCAAAGAAGACGAAATCGTTGCCCGACCCGCTCATCTTGTAGAAGGTGCGGCCGGCCGAGTCGGGCTGGTTCATGCCGCCTTGTCCGCATCGGTCGCGCGGCGCGATCCATCGCCCGCCACTCGCGGGATCCGATTGAGCATCGCCCACCACCTGAGGCGCCAGACCATCCAGATGCCTTCACGGACAATCTTCTTGGACATTTTCGACGCTCCCTCGAGCCGGTCCACGAAGATGATCGGAATCTCCGCGATGCGGAAGCCGTGCTTCCACGCGCGGAATGTCATCTCTATTTGAAAAGCGTAACCGTTTGACTTGACGTCATTTAGCTGGATCGTTTCAAGTACTTTCCGGCGCCAGCACTTGAACCCTGCCGTCGCGTCCCACACTGGCAGTCCGGTGACGCGCCGGGCGTAAACGTTCGCGAAATAGCTCAGCAGAAGGCGGGACACCGGCCAGTTCACCACATTCGCGCGTCCGTCCCGATACCGCGAGCCGACCACCACGTCATTCGACGTGATGGCTTGGAAGAAATCGGGGATGTAGGCAGGATCATGGGAGAAATCCGCGTCCATCTGGAAGACGTGCGCGTAATTCCGCTCGAGCGCCCACTTGAAGCCCGCGATGTAGGCGGTGCCGAGGCCGAGCTTCCCACTGCGGCGCAGCAGGTGTACGCGATCGTTGGCGGACGAGATGGCGGCCACCACCGCTCCGGTTCCGTCGGGTGAGCCGTCGTCTACCACGAGGATGTCGAGCGACGCGTCTTTCGCCAGCACCGCGTCGATCATCCGGGAGATGTTGTCGCGCTCGTTGTAGGTCGGGATCACCACGAGCGCTCTCTCAGGCACGCGTTCTCCGGTCCAATACGATTCCCGCGGCCAGCGCGGCGAAGGCCAGGACCAGCGCGACGATCGTGGTCTTCTTGCCTGCGTCGTACGCCGGACTCACGAAGCGCAGACGAACGGACCGCGCGCCCGCGGGCAGCTCCACGCCGGTAAGCGTGTAATTCACCCTGCCGACGTTCGCGCGCTTCCCGTCGACGTGGGCCTGCCACGCGGGGTAGTAGTTCTCGGACACCACTAGGGCGGAGCCGGCGGGCGCGGGCTCGCTGAGCGCGAGGGAGATGTCGCCCGGCGCGTAGCTCGTGGTGGTTACCCGGATTCTCGATTCCTCCGGAAGGGACTGCACGTTGGCGACGGCCTGCACCGGCGCGTCCGGCTCGAACAGCGCGGCACTCCGCACCGGGAAGCGCGGATCGAGCACGGTCGCGAGTACTTCGGGATCGGCCGCCTTCACTATGAGAGGCGCCACCCAGGCGAACGGTTGCTCGCCCGGCAGGTCGAACAGGTAGACGGTGGTTCCCGCCGCCGTGCGCGCTGGTCCTGCGACGCGCGTCGCGCCTTCGAGCGGCAGCGAGTCCACGTTCGTGAGAATGAAGCGCGCGTTGGCCAGCTCCCAGAAGTTCGGATTTGCGATCTGGTCGAAGCCGCGCTCCTTGCCGGCGAGCTGGTCATAGCGCGCCAGCTCGTTGCCGTGGTAGCCGAGCACGTTCCGCACGCGGTGGCTCATCAGCCCGTCGCCGTTCAGATTCGGATCGCGCAGCCCCGTCGAGCGATCGAGCTGGATCGGTATGACGCGCGACGGCTCCGGCTGGCTCTTCACGTACTCGATCGTCGGGTCGGATGCGTACGTGATCGCGGCGGGCGGCGAGAAGATCCAGTAGTGCCGCAGGACGCTCCACAGGTCGGTGGCCACCACCGCGGCGAGCGCCCACGTCGCGATGGCGGGCGAGATGCGCCGTTGGAGCAGCGCGTACAGCACCCCCGCGGTGGCGAGCACGAAGAAGAGCGAGCGGAGCGCGCCGATCTTCAGCGCGCCGGAGTTGGCGTCCACCAGCTGGATCAGCTCGGGGCGCGCGATTGTCTCGGCGATCCCGTCCAGAATTCCCGTGAGCGCCGCGAGCGCGATGACGATCCCGAAGCCGGCCCACAGGGCGAGATACCGGGGCCTCACTTCCCTTCTCAGGAACCGCTCCGTTCCGACGGCCACGAGGTACGCGATCGCCAGAGTCCCGACGAAGAACACCGTCTCCGGCGCGCGGAAGAACTTCGTGCCCGGCACGAGCGCGTACGGGATGCGATAGAACGGCGTGTCGCCGCCGAGCGCCCAGAGCAGCGCGATCACCAGCGTCCCGGTGAAGAACCAGATTTCCGATTTGCGCGGGCTCTGCCGCATTCCGCCGAACGCCGCGAAGGCGAGGAGCAGCACGCCGGCGCCGATGTACTCGCTGTGGAAGTGAATCCCGTTCACTCCCCAGTAGTTGTCGAGGATCCCGGCGAACTGGGGCAGGTACACCTCGAGGATCTCCTCCAGCGGCCACGCGTACGAGGTCGCGATGGCGTAGTCGCGGATTCCCCCCGCGCGCGGGGAGAATTGCACGTACTCGCGCACGGGGAGATACTGGATCGCGCCGATGAGGCCGCCGATGATCACGGCGCCGAGCGCGAGCGCGAGCCGGCGGACGGCTACCGCGCCGGGGATGTCGCCGGCCCGGACGCCACGCACGGCGAGGTAGAGCGCGTACGCGCCGCACGCGAGCAGCATGTACTGCAGCAGCTGCGGGTGCGGGCTCAGCACCGCCAATCCGACGACGATCGCTAACAGTCCCCACGCCCACGCGCGTGCGTCGCGGATGCCGCGGGTGAGCGCGAACAGCGCCAGCGGAAAGAGCGCGCTGACGTACAGCTTGCCGTCGTGGCCGGGCGAGACCAGCGACGCGAGCTGGCCGCCGAGCATGTACGCCAGTCCGCCGAGCAGCGCTCCGGCGAAACCGAAGCCGAGCGCGCGGAGGAACAGGTACGCAAACAGACCGGCGAGGAAGATGTGGATGATGAAGGTCCACGTCATCGCGACGTCGGTCGGCACGAGCATGCGCAGCAGGAACGTCGGATAGAAGATGTCGCCGTGCATGGCGGCGACGAACGGCATGCCGCCGAACAGGTACGGGTTCCACAGCGGGAACGATCCGCTTTCACGCAGAGTAGCCGCGCCGAACTCGCGGAACGCGTAGCCGGCGATGTACTCGTCGCTGTGCGGGCCGGCGAGGAATTTCCCCGCGAGCGCCTGGTAGCCGAGCGCGAGCGTCGCGGCGGCGTACACGAGGCTCGCCCAGAGGAGGCCGAGCCGGTTGGATGGATTCAACGACTTGTCGTCGGGGCTCACGGTTGGGCGGATTCCTTGATGAACCGGTAGATGACCGAGCGCGCGAGCAGCGGCGGCGCGGGCACCGGCGGATGGAGATACGTGCCGGCGTATGCGTCGATGCGGAAGCCGTTCATCTCACCGAGCTTCGTCATCGCCTGTCGCGTCCACGAGTAAATGTGGCCTTGCCGGTCGGGCGTCCGGAACAGGTTCCACACGATCTCCTTCAGGTGGTACGGATTCGGCACCGACACGATCAAGACGCCCCCGTCGCGGAGGACGCGGTTGATCTCGCCGAACGCCGCGAAGGGATTGGGCACGTGCTCCAGCACTTCGATGCAGAAGACGAAGTCGTAGCTCCCGTCGGGAAACGGGATCCCTTCGGAGATGTCGCGGGTCATCACCGCCTCGGAGGCGAACTCGGGAGTTATGTCGATTCCCTGATACTTCACGTCCTCCGGCAGATACTTGCGCAGCCCGCCCTCGCGCGCGCCGATGTCGAGCACGGCGGCACCGTTGGGCACGCGCGCGAGCGCGGCCGCGCGGCGGAAGCGGGTGGATTCCTCGCCCGCGCTCCGCCATTTGCTGCGGGCGCGGTAGAAGTCTGTCAGCTCTTGTGATGCGGGCTGGATTTTCTGGGGCATTATTCGGGGAATATATCTCTGACTGCGCCGATACTCCTGGAATACTCCCGGTGGAATCCTGGCCGTGAGCCTCACTCGGAGGCAGTCTCACGGCGAGAGAGGTGCACCGCAAGCGCGATCAGCCCCGGGACGAGCTCGACGACTGTGAGCCACAGGCGGGATGCCACCGCTATCACCGCCGCATCCGCCGTGCTCGCCAGCCCGAGCTCCGTCATCGCAATCACCAGCGCGGGCTCGCGGACTCCGATTCCTCCCAGCGCAAACGGCGCGAGAAAGCCCGCGATGTACGACGCCGTGTACGCGCTGACATAGGCCACCATGGTTCCACCCGAGCCGGGCAGAATCGCGCGCACGAACAGCATGAATCCCAGC
>JANLGX010000023.1 GCA_024654005.1 Gemmatimonadaceae bacterium
CCGACCTGGACGAGACGATGATTTACTGCCTGACCGGGCAGAACGCGGGCAAGTCGAAGAAGTGCACCAGCACCTCCGGCACCACGGCGACCTTCGTCGTCGCCTGGCCGCTGGATGTTGCAGCGGGCGACACCTTCATGACCGGCGGGTGCGTGCCGACGCAGACCCTTGCGCTGACGCTGACCTCCGATCTGACGGGCGTCAACGGGGCACTGGCACCGACGGGTGCGGCGTACAACGTGGTCGAGCTTCGGTTCAAGGATCGCTCGAGCAGCTACGCCTACATCACGTTCGGCGATCACGCTTTCTGCACTCGCCCGACGTAAGCCGTGGACCATAGGAGAACATCATGACGACCCCCCAAGTATCCACGAGCTTCGGCGATCTGCTCGATCCGCGCTTCCAAAGAATCTTCTTCGAGGAGAAGAAGCAGCTCACCTCGATGGTCGACACCGTCTACACCGTCATTCCGACGAACGGCCGCAACAACATGACCTTCTCGGAAATCGGCACGCTGTCGGACTGGACCGAGTTCACTGGCAACGTGGACTTCAGCTCCATGTCGCAGGGCTACGACGTGACCATGACGCCGGTCGAGTTCAGCAAGGGCGTCCAGGTCGAGCGCAAGCTCTACGACGACGACCAGTACCACATCATGGACCAGAAGCCCAAGAACATGGTCACCTCCGGCCATCGCAAGCGCGAGAAGGATGCAGCGCGCATCTTCAACAACGCCTTCAGCGTGGACAGCTACTTCTACACCCATACCGAGGGCGTTGCACTGTGCTCGAACTCGCATACCACGACATCCGGCGCATCGACCGCCAGCGGCTTCGACAACCTCGTCACCGCAGCGCTGTCGCCGACGGCGGTCTTCGCCGCGCGGTTGCAGATGATCGGTTTCCGGGACGACGTGGGCGAACTCTACGACGTGAACCCGGACGAGCTGTGGTTCCCGCCGGACCTGAGCGAGGTCGCCTTCGAGATCCTCAAGAGCGCGGGCAAGGTGGACGTGGCGACGAACAACCGCAACTTCCACGAGGGCCGCTACACGCCGCACGAGTACCGGCGCCTGTCCGACACGAAGAACTGGTTCATGACGGACGCGCAGCAACGGAAGATGTACCTGTTCTGGTGCGACCGGATCCCGATGGAGTTCGCGTTCGTCGAGGACTTCGATACGCTGGTCGCCAAGTGGCGCGGCTACATGCGCTATGCCATGACCTACTCGAACTGGCGCTGGGTGATCGGCAGTCAGGTGACGTGACCGATGCCGAGCGTTTTGCCCCGGTCGCCATGATTGGTGACCGGGGATTTGCAAGCGGAGGCAACGATGGCGAACAAGAACTACGGCGGTCTGGCAGGTAAGGGTGGTGGCAAGGCCGGCGGCGGCAAGCAGGGCGGCTCGCCCATGCCAACCGCCATGCCCGAGCGCACCGCCGGATGGGGCGGTCTTCCCGGGCCTACCGGACCGGATCGTTCCGGCGGCGCGCCGAAGGAAGGCCATTGCGGAAAGTTCCACGTGAAACAGAAAGGACTCGCGTAACCAGGGGCGGTGCCCACTAGGCAGCGGACCACACCGCGTCCCCCATTTGAAAGGAAAGTGCCATGCCCATCAATGCGTTCTCCCATTACCCCGGCGGTTTCACCCACGGCGTCACGCTGCGGGGCCTCTCGATTCTCAACGTCCACTACGGCAATGTCTTCTGGGTCGATAGCGGCATCGGGAACAATTCCGGCGCCCACGACGGCTCGATCACCAAGCCCTTCGCCACGATCGACTACGCGGTGGGCCGCTGCACGGCCACCAACGGCGATGTGATCCTGGTAGCCCCCGGCCATGCCGAGACGATTTCCGCCGCGGGCGGGATCGACCTCGACGTCGCCGGGATCAGCGTCATCGGACTCGGGAACGACCGTGACAGGCCGACCATCAGTTTCACGGCGACAGCCTCGGACATGGACGTGGATGCGAACGACATCTACGTGGAAAACATCCACTTCGACATGACCGGCATCGACGCAGTCGCGGCCGGAATCGACGTGAACGCGGCTGGCTTCTCGCTGGTGGGCTGTGACATCCTGATGGCTGACTCCGGCGGGCAGGCGACCCGTGGCATCGTCGGGGCGACGGCGGCCGACCGGATGAAGATCCTCGGCTGCACGATCCGTTCGACCACCGCTGGCGCAGCGAGCGCAATCAATCTGGTGGGTACGGCCGACGGCGTCGAGATCGGGCACAACTACATCTACGGCGATTTCTCCGTGGCCTCTATCGAGAACGCAACCGGTGCCGGGAATTTGCATTCGAACCTGGACATCCACGACAACTACATCCAGAACGACAACAACGGCAACTGGGCGATCGAGCTCGTCGCCGACTCCACCGGCACGATCCGAAAGAACCATATCGTCACCGACGCCATCGCGACGGCGGTCGACTGGGGCGCATGCTCGGCTTTCGGCAACCTGTACTTCGACGACGGTTCGACCGATGCGAACGCGACCGAAATCCCGACTGCGCAGACCACGGGCGGCATGGACCTCGCGACGATCGGCGAGCGGCTCGGGACCGATGCGGACACCAGCCCGATTTCCGCCATGCTCGGCGGAACGGCTGGCATCACGACCATTCCGGCTGCGGCGGTCCCGGGGGATGGGGTCAACGTCTTCGAGCTGCTGCGCATGATTTGGGCGAACCAGTGCGGCACGGCTGCGAACGAGAACGGCATCACGACCTTCCCGCCTGTCGCCGCTCCGGCGAACAACGTGTCGATGGCGGAAGTCCTGCACGGCGCGTACTCGCGCAACATCGCCGGCATCAACCCGCTGGGGATCGTGGTATTCGTTGCCGCATCCGGCGGGAGCGATTCCAACGCCGGCACGAGCCCGACGCTGCCCAAGGCCACGATCGCCGCTGCGATCACTGCGGCCGGCGCCGGCGGGACGGTGGTCCTTGGACCCGGAACGCACGCCGTCGATGTCTCTGTTGCGGCGCTCACACCGCTTGCGAATCAGCAGTTCGTCTCTGCGATCCCGTCCTTCGGCGGCGCACCGCGGGCGGTAATCGCGAATGACGCCGATGACGGCGTGAACATCGTCCTGGTGGACGTGGACGGGACCGTGTGGCGGGATATCGAATTCCGCAACGTCACTGCCGCAACGACATGCATTACCCAAGTCGGAGTGGCGCAGACCAGCGCGGTTCGCGGCATTCACTTCGAGAACTGCTGGTTCAATCAAAACAGCCTGGACGGCGCGATGGTCTCGCTGGCGATCAACGACGCGACCAACGCGACTACCGGCGCTGTCTTCAAGAACTGCCGCTTCGTCGGCGCGACGGGGACGACTGCCTCCGTCAAGTACATCCAGGTTGGCATCGGTGGAGCGCCGTCGCTCTTGGTCGAGCGCTGCGTCTTCGAGTGCAAGTCGGCCGACAACGATGCGCGCGCGATCGATTTTCTCGACCCCGGCACCTCCGGTCTGTCCTACGGCATCACCATTCGCGACAACGACATCATCGGCCCGGCAGACAACGGCCTGGATGCCGTGCCGCTGCAATTCGCCGCTGCCATGACCGAAGGCGAGATCATCGGGATCATCCGCACGAACTACTTCTCGAACTGCGCGACCCCGCCGATCCCTATCGACCTGGTGAACAACAGCGTGGTTTCCAACTACGGCAACGACAACGCGACCGGCGGAACGCTGGTCGATCCGGGAACGTAACCCACCGAGGACTCTATGCAAATCGCACCTTCCACCAAGGAAAGCACGAAGCCCCTGCTGCGCCCGGATGCCGCCGCCGAACTCAAGCGCGACATCCAGGCCGCCGAGTCGAAACTCGAGTCAAAGCACATCGAGGACAAGAACGCTGTCAGGAAGCAGCTCATCAAGCTGCGCGAGACGTACTCGACGCAGATCCCCAAGCCTTTCGCCAACGGGGAGGACGAGGGGGCCGCGGTCAGACGGGCGGACGAGCTACTCGCATCGATTCGCGAGGGCATGCTCTCGGCCGAGGAAATGCGCGCCTGTCCCCCGGGCGCGCCGGATCGGCACTTGGCCTGGGAGCGCAAGAACAAGATGGCGATCCTGGAGTGGAAGAATCTGATGCTGCGCTTGCGCCCGGGCGAGCGGGAGGCCGCGAACCTGGAACGCTACCGGCCGAAGGCGAACTCGATGAACCTGGACAACGCCTACGTGCAGAGGAAGCAGTTCTTCGGCCTGGAGAACGTGACCGGGCCGACGGTGACCTTCTCCGATGACGAACTCGTCGCGCTCCAAGCCCTCGACCCGGCCACGCACGCCATGATCGGGACGCTGGACAACGAGGCCCGCAGCGCAGTCAAGCGCCTGATCTCCGGAATCGTCGGCAACATGGCGAAGGCCGAGACGAAGGGCAAGAAACAGTAGGGGAGCGAAATGGTCGATACCGTCACGACGCGCGTCCTGAGAAGCGATTCGACCGGCTACACGATCCGGCTCCTGAACCATTCCGACGGCAGCGGGGAGTCCGCGGTCAAGAAGGTGGACCGTTCGACGCTGACCGGGCCTTCCCATGTCGAACCCTACGGCCTGGACGTGGTATCAATCCGCTGGGCGGTGGAAGGCTTCTCCTACGTGCTGGTGCTGTGGGACGCGGCGACCGACGACGAGTGCGCGATCTGCATCAACAACGGCTACGAGAACTACAGCGACGTGGGCGGGGACCGCGATCCGCGAAGTACGACGAACGTCGGCGACATTCTCGTCACCACCAGCGGCGCAATCAGCGGCGCGGCCTACGACATCACGCTGCGGCTGCGGCTGCGCGGGAACTAGGAGCGCCCGCAATGGGTGCTCTGGATCCTCGCATCGAGGACTTGCTCTGGCTGGGTAACAACCAGGGAACCTCCCTTCGTGATAAGTTAAAGAATCT
>JANLGX010000024.1 GCA_024654005.1 Gemmatimonadaceae bacterium
CCCCCGAACCGAGCGTGAGGGCAGTCATGTCCCTATCCTTATGCAGCCGGAATCGTGAAAGAAAACGTGGATATCGTCTGGATCGCGCCGTTGGTGACCGACGTGGAACTCATGTTCATGTCGGCGCCGGATGTCGCGATGGAACCGTCCATGCGCAGGTACACTGCACTGGAGTCCTGCGTACCAGCATCTGCGATCGATCCGATGTACCGGAACCATCCGGCAGTCTGCGTGCCGGCGCCGATCGCCGTGCCCGACCAGGTCTGAGTCGTGTCCTTGGTGAACACGCCTGCCGCCGCGTTGTAGTCCATCCTGAGCCCGTTGGCAGCCGCTACACCGGCAGTGCCACCACCCGTGCCGGAGCCGAACGTCGTGCTGGTCACAGCAGCGGTACACGTCGTCGCCGTGAACGTGAGAGTACCCGCGTTCATCGTGGTGCCGAAGCCGGGGAGCGCGGTCAGCGTAACGACCCCAGATGACCCTGTCGAGGACGCGACCACGAGGTTGTTGGCGGGGTTCCGGTTGATCTTCAACGCGACGGCAGTAGCAGTCGTGTTGTGATCTCCCGTGTGAGTAACCGCGCCACCAAGGATGTCGATCCCCATCAGCGTGCAAGTATCGATCGTCCCGCTCGTGGTACCGGAGATCGTGAGGATACCGAGCCCCTTCACCTCGCTGGTCTTTGTGCCGCCGCCGGAAGTGATGATGACGAGATTGGTGCCGGTTACAGCAAGATCGGGAGTGGCAGGCTGTGATCCGGTGTAGATTTCGATGCTTCCGTTATCGAAGAAATTCTTCCACGATCCCTGAGCGGCGATGAAGTTTTGCAAAGCGGGAGATAGGCGAATCGTCATGGTATGTACCCCTTTTAGATGTGTTAGATACTTCTATTTTATCACGCCGCTACGTTACCAGCAGTCTCGCTGCCCTGCATTGTCACGAGAAACTGCGCGATACCCCGGTGGCGGCGCACTACACCCGCGCCGCGCTCTTGTACTGGGTAAGCGTACTTGCCCTGCGTCAAGTTGACTAGCGACCCATCAGGCAAGCCGACACACAGTCCTTGCTTCGTCGCGAAGAACGCCACAACGACGCCCTTCATCGATGCGTCGCCGATCAGTTCGCCGTCGCCATACGCGAGCGTGCCGGGGATGACCCCATACTCAGCCGCCGGTTGGTACACCCACTGCTCGGGCGACTCCCCGGAGACAAACACAATCTGCGTCCCCGTACCGAGCCACACGCCGCCAGCGCCCTTATGCAACAGCGGGGCCAGCATTGTGATGCTGTCGAGGAATGGAACAGACTTGCGTAAGTCAAATAACTCCGGCGCGTACGGTTCGCTCGGGTACAGCCGGTTGCCGTTCGCGACCAGCATCCAGCCCTTCCAGTACGCGATATAGTCGCCCGCCGGAGGGGGGGACAGGAACTGCGTGGCGAGCGGGGACGCATTCACCCGAACCTCATCGATCAGGAATGTGGTATCGGCGTTGGCGATACCCCCTGCGCTGTACAGCACTTCGCCCCCGACCGGGGCCGCGTAGATGATCTTGTGCGTAATCGTCGCGTCTGTCGAGACGGGGATTGACGACAGCGATAGCCCGCCCACCGCGGTAAGTTCGATCGCGACAGCCATCCCGGTCCCGCTCTCTTGTAGGTCGTCGCGCAGGTAGGTCACTGCGACTTGATACTTTCCGGCGGCGAGGGTGCCGGGGCCGGCGGATACTGCGGGTAACCCTGGGGGAGTAATGCCCCACGACCGGTTGGCGCCGTTCTGAACACAGCCGAGTTCGACGCCGTTGGACCAGAACACCCGGTCACCTACAGCAGCGTAGGACAGCGCCCGCGACGCGGTGAGCCCAGACATCAGCGTCTTAGTCGTGTAATCAGGATACACTAACTTCAGTGCGTTGGACCCGACCCCGAGGCATACCGGGCCGGACGCCCACAGAGACCGATCAACGGAGGCCGCGACAGGCGCGCTGTATCCCTTGCGGCGGCTGATGCCCCCGGCGTCGTCGAGGTCAACATTCAAGGCTGTGACCAGATCCCCCCGCGAGAAACTCTCCGGCGAGACGTTGTTCCGCAGCCCCGTGAACGCGGCGTACTCGATGAGCCCTTCGCGTGGATCGACGGGGTCAGCGTATTCGGCCATGATTATTTACCGCAGGCGGCGGTCGTGCTGCTGAACCCCCAGCGCCCACTACCCATCTCGGCGCGGACGCGCTCTTGGCGGGCGAGCCGCACCGTCTCGGCGAACTCGGTGAGCAGGCGGCGGCCTTCGACCTTCTGGTCGCTGTCCACCGTAGGAAGTGTCAAGGCTTTGCCTGCGGCGTACTCGCAAATATCCTCGTGCCACTGCTCGTCGATCTCGGGTTCAGCGTCGGTGTCATCCAGCGTGAGAAACGTCACGGGCATGCGCGCCACTTTCAACGTGACGACGACCCCATTCTCGGTAGACGTGGGCACCGGATACACGCGCAGGATGCGCGTGCCGGCGTCCGTGGCGATCGACAGCGTCGTTCCGGTCAGCGCATCACCAGCAAGCGACGCAGCTTCGCCAACATCGAACGCATCCAGATCGTTCGTGTTCGACGCGTTTTTCAACTGCGAGTCGGTCGCGCGGCCGAGCGGGTAGTCCTGCGTCGAGGGCTGGGCGTCGTACACGTACAGCACCGACTTGTGCAGCGGGTACGTTGACTTGCCCGTTGCGAGCACGATACGCCCGGCGGTTGGGTTTCCCGTGTCAATCAGCACCCACGCGCGCCTCGTGAGGATGCGCGTCGCGCGGTTGAATTGGCGGCAAAGAAAAGCGTCGCTCCAAAGGTTATCTGCCTCGCCGTCAACCAAATCCGCACGGTCATCGAGGAACTCGGCCGCCGTGTACGTCAGCATTTCCGAGAGCAGCATGATGCGCTCCCGGACTTATGCAACTCGTGCGGTTTCGCGCGCTTCTTGTTCCCGCTGTTCAGCCATGAACTTCAGGTACTCGTCCTCCGTCGCCGAGCCGTACACACGATACGGGAAACGGTGGTTCGGACGCAGGGTGTACCCACCGGAGGGCAACTTCACCAGCCGGGCCTCGAACGCGAGCGCTAGGCAGTCTTCCACGAAGGCGTGCGGGAGCACGACCTTCTTACCCCGCGGCACCCTGATCGCGAACCCGCCGATGCTCAAGGGGACGAACGGACGTTCCTGCGGGTCTTGCGACTCGAATATCTCCACGAAATCGTAGACCTTCGCGAATCCGCTGGAATCGGTCGGCAGGTCTATCTTCGGCCGCGCGAGTTCCGCGGCTTGCTTCTCGCGAGCGTCGGCAAGCAACTTCGCGTAGACGGCGTCTTCGTTGAACTCCTGCGCGGCTTGGAGTTCGGCCTTTTCGCGCAGGCGCGCGATCTTCTCGGCCGGCGTTTCCTTCACCTCGGGTGCGGCAAACTTCTCGTTCTCTTGGCTCATGCTATGCTCCTGTTAGGTATGTTAGTGGAGTCGGTACTTCCTATTCTGCTGCGGCTTCGGCGAAGGCCGTGTCGAACTCGTTGTCGGGTATCTTCCCGAGGCTTTCCTTGATCAACGAGAGAACCTCCTTCACGCTCTTCGCAGCGTACTTCTTCGTGCAATCCCCCATATACGGCATGGACATCGTGTCCATGCCGCCCTTGGATTTTGCCATCTTTTTAGCGTCGGCTGTTTTCTTGGCACGCGCCTCCATATCGGGCACTTCGACTTCGAACCCGTTCTCTAGCCTCTCAACGGAGACGCGGTACCGTTCGCTGTCCATCGCGAATTAGCCTACGGCTTCCCAGACGAGCGTTTCGTTGTCCGTGAGCAGACCGGAGAACGTGAACGTCACGACGCCGCTCGCGGCTGTGTCGGCTGTGCCGCCGGACGACGTGCCGCCAACCGCGCCCGCACGAGTCTCGGGAGTGATGGTCAGCGCATCGCCGGTTTCGAGCGACACCGTGCCGTTCGCCAGAGTCTTGAGATAATCGCCCTGGTTCATGCCTTCGAACCACTCGCAGGCGATCTTCTGGGACGCGTTCATTACTTTGACGCGCGACGGCACGAAGCCGAGCGTGATGGTCAGGACGCCCGAAGCGATCGATGCGTTGGCCGTGGTCGATACATCGGAGGCGGCGGTGTAAGTGCCCGAGACGCTACCATGAGCGCGGCGTTGCGGTTCGGGGTTGAGCTTGTAGGTGCTGGTCGGTGCAGTCATGTGAATCTCCTTGAATGGGGGTTAATTGAACGCGAGGGGCCGGAGCCCCCCGTTATCGCGTTGTTATAGCGTCGCTGCGCAATGCAACCTGTAAAGCCACAAATCATTCAAAATGACCGACGTTTGCGCCACCTTCCATCCGAGCGTGCCGCGCTGGTTCAGCGGGTCGGCAGTACCGGACGAGCCGGGGTTGTGCGCGATCAGCGACAGGGCGTTCGAGCCCTTCAACGGGACGATGCCATAGGCGTCGGCCGAGATGTACAGGACCGAGTACACGTCCGCGAAGCTCGCGGTGTTGCGCATCGTGGTCGAGGCGCCGCCGTACACGCCAGTCGCACCTGCGAACGGGGTGTACAGAACGCTGCGGCAGTACCGCACGTCTTCCACTGCGCCGTGCTCGCCGGGGAACAGCTTGGTCTGGCCTGCGTACTGCTTGGCCGGAATGTAGCCTTCCATGTTGCGAATGTCGTTCGTGACATCGGTGTGATGGATGCCGACGAAGCCGGGCTCAACGGGCTCAGTGCGGAAGTTCGCGCTGGACGACACGACGGAGGTGATCATCTTCCCACGTTGGCGCAGTATCGCGGCGGTCGCGGTGCGCTGGGCGTTCAGGTTGATCGGCGTGTTGACTGTCGTGATGCCGCCGTTGGTGTATCCGACCTGCGTACCGGCCTTGACCACGTTCCAGCGCAGCGTCTCGACAGTCTCCGCGGCTTGCTGCACGCAGAGGGAGCCGTACTCTTGCAGGATCGGGTCTTCGTGCGTGTCCAGCATGAACCCGCTGTACGGGATGAAGTCGCCGTATTCGGACAGCGTCGCGGTGTAGTCGGTGATCGTCGGCTTGGTGCCGCTCGGGGTCACGCCTTCAACCAACGCGGTCGTTGCCAGCGGCAGCGCCTCGTAGCGACGGAAGATCGCAACCTTGGTGGACTTGGTAGGCAGCGGGAAAGTCTGCCCGAAGCGCTCCATCAGCATCACGGCATCGTGGCGCTTCAGAAGGGGGGCCATCGCTTTCGCGGCCGTGCGCGGGGTGATGTCGCCGTAGACTTGGGGGGAAGTGGTCATGAAAAAACTCCTTTGCTCTTGGTTAAAAACTACGTGTCACGTTCTTTACTGCTCGTAGCTGCGCCACCTTTGGGCGCGAGCAAAGCACTTCTTGTACTGCGCGGCCCCCGGTCAGTCGGGGGCCGGTGTTCTGAACTCTATGTGGTTGTGTAATACCCGACAACGACCACATCAAGCCCGGTGGCAGTTGCGAAATCCGTGCCGCCGGTCTTGGTAACAAGCAGTGCTTTGTTGTCGGCACTGGTCATGCCACCGTTAGTGATGCCTGTAATCACCGGCGTACCCGTGATGTGGTTGTGCCATACGCCGTCGGTTAAATCTGCCGTGACGTGGCTCAGGAACACCGTACCCGCCGTTTCTTCGATAACCTCTACCGTAGTCGGGCCGCTGACGGCGCCACCGGCCGCGGCCATTGAAATGTGCAGTACCTGGAACCGCTTGCTGGCAACAGCAGGAACAACTGCAGTCGTTCCCGCATTGACCTGCGCCGCAGTGACATTGGTGCGATAGACCAGCGGGGTGCCCGCTACAGCGGCGTCAAGTTGCGCCGCGGTCGATCCAACCAGCGTGCCGGCACCGGCGCCGATGTACAGGGCCGCAGTATGAAACTCGTCCAGCTCTCTGTTGGCGCCAAGAATCGCTGCCTTGGACGCCGTAGCCACACCAGCCGAGAGGGTGTCCAGCATCTCCATTTCCGCCTCGGTCAAGACCGCGCCACCGATACCGATCGATGTCACGGCAGTAAGTGCGCCGCCGATAGTGAGCGCCCCGCCAGTACCCAGGATCGCAGCCTTGCCGGTTGTGGCATTGGTGGCAGACGCACCGTTCAACACTTCCAGTTCCGCCGCGCTCGCGCCGCTGCCCGTGCTCACGTACCAATGGAGCAGCACATCGCAATGGAACACCGCCTCTTGTCCGCCCGGAATCGTGAACGCGCCGGAGGTCGCGGTCAGCGCGTTGATCTGTGCGCTGGTGTTCGGGTAGGTCTTCAGGTCGGAAGTCGATACTGTGTTGACGACTGTAACCGACATACCAGGTTCGGCGACGGGGAGCTTGACGCCCGTCGTGCCGTCGGCACCTGTGACCATGTTCTTGCCGCTGGTCAGCGGCGCGGCGTCGGTAGCAGACGAACCGAGCGCAGCAACGGTGGTGTTGCCAACAAACATGTTGAACAACTTCTTCACCGAGAAATCAGCGATTGACGCAGCAACTTTCACCGAAGACAGAAAACTCATGACAATACCCCTTCAAAAAGGTTCAATTGGTGCATCAACGTGTGGATTCCCATACAACTACTATACCACTATTTTGATTATTATGTGGCATCCAGTCGGGCAGCCTCTTCAGCGAACGCGCCATCGAAGTCGTTGGGATCAGCCTCGCCCTTCGGCGTAGTCACCGGGCGGCGCGAACTCACGGGAGCTAAGTCTGCTCCGTCGGGCTTGGGCTTGGCGGCCGGGACTGCTGGTGCGCTATGCGGGGTCGGAGTCGTCATGTTGTTGGCCTTCTTGTAGTCATTTACTAACGCTATCACATCTTCGGTAGTACCCGCATCATACACCGCTTGCGCCGCCGCTTTCACGTAGGACGGCAGCGTATTGATCCATGCGGGCACCTTCGCGATCACTGCGTCGTAGTCCGAGTGCGCGGCGTGCAGCTTCGTGACGTGCTCGTTGAGCGCGGCCTTGTCGGACTGCTGCTCCACGGTTGCGAGGCGCGGCGCGACCTGCGCGAGTACGGACTGCACGGCTTTGTAGACGCGTGCATTCATGTCACGGTCCATGGACTTGAGCCTAGCCTCTACAGCCGTGAACTCGCCGGGAAACTCTTCCTTGAACTTGGCAAGCGCAGTCTTCTCATCATCGCTGGGCTCGTAGGGCTTGATCGACTCTTCGATCTGCTCGCGCGCGACCTTCTGCTCGGGCGTTTCGGCTGGCGGCTCGGGGGCTTTCGGTGGGGTCGCGGGCGGCGTTTCCGGCGGGGTCGCGGGCGGCGTTTCCGGCGGGGTCGCGGGCGGCGTTTCCGGCGGGGTCGCGGGCGGCGTTTCCGGCGGGGTCGCGGGCGGCGTTTCCGG
>JANLGX010000030.1 GCA_024654005.1 Gemmatimonadaceae bacterium
CGTGACCTACGACCAGACGCTTGCCCCTGCGTCGTCGCCCGTGCGCCTTGGTGTGGCGCGCACCCTTAACACGCCGACCTACACCGTCGCGACCCCTCGATCGCTGTGGCTGTGGGACGCGCAGGTGTCGCAGCCGAGCGGCTACGTGTCAGCGTGGGCTGACCAGAGCGGGACGGGAAACGACTTCGCGCAGGCGACGGTCATTCAGCAGCCAGAGGTCAGCTTGTTCAACGGGCGGCCGTCGACGAGATTTCGTGGTGATCCTGTCGCCGCCACCATCAAACACGTAATGGCCGGCACTTTGACGGGCGCAACCGACGACTACACCGTCTTTGGTGTATTCGACCAGAAGGTGTTGACGGCGATTCAGAACGTGCTCGGCATCAACGGCGGGACGGGCAGCATTTCGCCGCGTGACAGCACGTCGTCGGTGGGTATTTATGACGGCATGACGTGGCGACCAACGGCTGCGGCAGTGCTAGGCCAGCAGGTGTTGACGTGGCGACTGGACTCGGCCGGCTTGGCCCTCGCATGCTGGAGGGATGGGGTAAGCCTCGGCGGCGCGGCGTGGGACGGCTCAATGGGGCCAGGCGTCAATGTTTCGCTGGGCGCGCTGTTGGTGGGCGGGACACAGCCGCTGAATGCGGAGTTGCCCGAGCTGCTGGTCTACAACCGCTTGCTCGCCACGGCCGAGCAATCCCAGGTCGAGGCCTACCTGGCCGCGAGGTACGGCCTATGAGAGGCACGCGCGCAGACCTTGAGCGAGCCGAACGGGCAGCGGCCAAGCGGACCGGGCTGCCCGTGCGTGGGCGCCACGTTGGCGGCGGCCGGCACGTTGACCCCGACGACGGGCGCAAGCTCGGGTGGACGTTGCGCGTGGCCGACGTGCGCGAACGCGAGGACGAGCCCGGCGTATTCGAGGTGGACTTGCCATGACCGACGCCGAGGAGACGGCCATCCTGCGCCTGCTCCGCGAGCAGCAGACCTCACGCGAGTCCTCCCACGTCGAGCTGCGTGGCATAGTGGGAGCGTGGCTGTGACTATAGCGCTGTGCGACAAGGCTTGGCACCTGTCGGCCGGCAAGGCGCCAGCACCAGCGACATGCGTTCTCACCTGTGCGTGGTGCGGTCGCGTCTATGCGCGGTGTGCGGCCTGCAATCGTGGCGTCTCCTCGGCAGCGGCGTCGATGCGCCCCCACATCATGCGCTGCTCGGTGCGCATGCGCCAGCAGGCGGCGGAGTCGCGGTCGCGAGGTGTCAGTGAGTAGTAAGAGGCTCTCCGATTTGAACGCGTTGTTCGTCGGCGGCGGCGGCGAAGGATGCGGGTGGCACGGGTACATCACCGACGGCGAGGCCACGACATGCTGACCTGTCGCGACCACGAGGCGGAGCAGCTGTGATGCATTCATTGGCCCGCCCATCCACACCGCGGAGTGCGCGGAGACTGCGACGATGGCCGAGGTGCTCCAGGGGTGGGACACCACGCCCGACGCGCGCGGAGTGTCATGGCACTATGCGGTAGACTCCGACAGCATCACGCAGTCCGTCCGCGACGGCGACCGCGCCAATTCCGTCGGGCGCAACGCGTCGCAAGAGACGGGGATTCATGTCGAGCTGGCGGGCCGGGCGAAGCAGACCGCGGAGCAGTGGGCCGACGACTACAGCCGCGCGCAGCTCGCCCTCACCGCCCGCCTCGTGGCGCATCTCTGCCGCGAGCACGACATCCCCGCCGCGCGCATCGGCGCCACGCAGCTCCGAGCCGGGGAGCGGGGCATCTATGGGCACGCCGATGTCACGCGCGCGTGGCCGGGGACCACGACTCACTATGACCCCGGCGTGGACTTCCCGTGGGACGCGTTCATTGCGGCTGTGAGGAATGTTTGACCCTTCGCCCTGTTCGGCGGCGTCTTGCTCGGCGCCACCTCGGGTAGCCGGCGCTTGCGCACGCGGCGCTTGGGCAGCCCGCACATGCGCCAGCGCTCGTCGTAGGTGTAGCGGGCGCGGGTCATTGCTTCGCTCCCAATATCTCGGCGACGGTTCTGTCGTCCCCGTCGCCCCCGTAGGGATAATACCCGAGCCACCCATCGCGGCGAGCGCCTTCGATGG
>JANLGX010000031.1 GCA_024654005.1 Gemmatimonadaceae bacterium
GAGTAACTCCCTACTCACTGCTCCTTACTGCCACACTCCAAACTTGGATCCCCCTTAAGAATCCTCCCCAGCCGGGTTCAGACTTTGTGGTAGGAGATCCTCGCCGCCTCTCTGCGGTCGTCGGCTGTGTAGACCTCGAAGTCGGAGAAGAACCCCGGCGCCTCCTCCTGCATCAGTCTCAGCGCCGCCACCGCGAACCGTCTGATCTCCAGCTCGGCGCCCTCGGAGGAGCGGAGCTCGAGCATGGTCCGCCAGGCGCGGGCGTTGCCGGTCATGACGATCTTGGTCTCGGTGGAGTTCGGGAGAACTCCGCGGGCAGCTTCGCGGGCCATCTTGCGGCGGTGGATCTTGTCGGCGACCCAGGAGTAACGCTCCATCAGCTGCTCGACGAGGGTGACGTAGGCTTTCTGGGCGGTCTCCATCTGGACCTTCCACGCCTTCTCGAGAGCTTCGTCGTCGAGGATGGCGGGGGGGATGACGAAGTGGGCTTCGGACTCGTCGACGTACCGCTGTGACAGCTGGCTGTATCCCCAGCCGGCCCTGTGTCGGACGAGCTCGTGGGTGAGCGAGCGGGAGATTCCTTCCGCCAGCACCGAGTAGTTGGCGTGCTCCAGGACTGAGCCGTGGCCTTGCCGCTTGATGTTCTCCAGATAGTCGCGGGTTTCGCGATTGGCGGGATTCCGCTGGGACATGTAGCAGAGCCGGCCGGCGAATTCCGCCAGTTTCTCCCCGTCGGATGATTCACCCAACCAGTTGACCGGAAGGTGTTCGGGCTCGGTGAAGACCGGCCGGGCGAGGATAGTGAGCTTGGGGGCGGAGTAGAACACGAAGGGCGGAGTTAGGGAAAGGCAAACGGCCAGCTGGAAGCTACCAGCTACGAGCCTTTTTTTCAGCCCTCTTCACCTCTCTCCGCGTCCTCACTCAGTTGACGGCTTGCGGGTCAGCAGTGAAAGAGCGAGCCCGACGATCAGCAGCGCGAGGATAGTGAGGTGGATCGCGGACACCGGCGGGGCGCCGACGCGGGGGACAGGCAGGAAATACACGATCGCCTGCCGGCCGAGCTGCTCGAACAACAGCACGGCGAACAGCAGCGGAACCATGGCGCGGTAGCGAATCAATACCAACACACACAGCAAGCCGAGTAGGAGCCGGGAGAGCCCGAGCGTCGCGAACATAGAGAGGATCGTCTGCGTGGCGGCGGGAGGGAACGTGTCCAGCGGGATTCCGTCCGCGCTGCTCGCCGCGAGGTAGCCGTTGAAGATGGAGCCGAGGCTGATGGCGACCCGCACGAGGACGACCAGGCCGAAGATCACGAGCGCGAGCCTGTAGCCGCGGTAGCTGTTGTCGAGGCGGGGCGGAAATAGCGGGCTGAGCATGGGCTTGGGTCCCGGAGCTAGAGTGGACGCAGCAGCGACAGGCGATGCGTTGCGTACGCTTTGTCCCGGGCAACGGTTTCGAGAGCGACCAGCGCGGGGACCGGCAGCGGCTCCAGCTTGGGATCGTACTTCACGGCTTCGAGCGGCTGCTGGCCGGTGAGGGCGAGCTTGACGCCGGGGTTCAGGATGTTGGCGGGATCGAACACATCCTTCACGGCGCGGAACAGGTCGAGCGCGCCCGGCTGCTTCCACGCCCGCGGGAGCAGCGGCGCGCGGAGTCGGCCGTCGCCGTGCTCGCCGGAGAGAGTGCCGCCAAGAGTTGCGACGAGGTTGGTGACTTCGTTGAGCAGGGATTCGAGCCGGGCGCGCCAGTCGGGATCGCGCACGTCGATCAATGGATTCACGTGCACGTGGGCGTCGCCGGCGTGGCCGAAGATCACGCCGTCGAGCCGCTGGCGGGCGAGCGCCGCGCGCACACCCCTGATGTAAGCCGACATCTGCTCGGGCGGGACGGCGGCGTCCTCGATCAGCTGGACCGACTTCAGCACGGGATCCTTGGCGATGATCGGGCTCGCCGCGTGCCGGAGATCCCACAGCTCGCGCTCCTCGGCGGGGAGCGACGCCTGCTCGACGGACAGCGCGCCGCACTCGGTGAGCGCGGCCTTCATTCCCTTCATCTGGAGCGCGGCGCCGGCTTCGTCGTCGGCTTCGACCTCGATGAGGAGGACCGCCATGGCGCCACGCATGAACTTCGGCAGCGCGCCGCCGGCGTCGGCGATCTTCAAGAAGCTGGCGTCCAGCAGCTCGCAGACGCTGGCGCCAAGCTCGCGGACGGCGGTCGCGGCGGAGGCGACCTGGTCGAGATCGGCGAAGGTCGCGCGGAGACTGCTGGTCGCGCCCACGACGGGAGCCAGCTCCAGCTCGACGCCGACCACGAGCGCGAGCGTGCCCTCGCTGCTGATGATGAGGTCGACGACGTCGCCCGTCTGAGCAAACTCGGCGACAGCATAGCCGGACGATTCCTTGCGCACGCCGGCGTGGCGCGCGGCGGCGCCGTCCTCCAGCAGGCGGGCGCGGAGACTGTGCTCGAAGCGCTCGAGCGGGGGAATGTCCGTGTCGGAGGAGCGTTGGGGACCGCGACGGATGGTCGCGCGCGAGCCGTCGGCGAAGACGCAGTCGAGCGCGGTGACCCACTCGCGGGTGGAGCCGTACTTGAGCGTGTGCGCGCCGGACGCGTTGGTCGCGACCATCCCGCCGATGGTGCAGAACTCGCCGCTCGCAGGATCGACAGGAAAGCGGAGAGCCGCGGCCTGCGCGGCGCGGTCGATGTCGCCGCGGAGCGCGCCGGGCCCGCACCACACGCGGCCGGTGGAGTGATCGAGGGTGATCTCTTTCATCAAGGAGAGATCGATGATCAGGCCGGAGCCGAGCGCGCCGCCGGACATGGAGGAGCCGGAGCCGCGGGCGGTGATGGGCATGTCCGCGGCCGCGGCCCATTGAACGAGAGCTCTTACCTCGTCCGCGGTTGTCGGAGCAGAGACTGCTGAGGGGATAATGCGGCCGATTCCCGCGGCCTCTGAATACACGGCGCGGGAGGGGAGGTCGCTAACCACTGTGGGCGGTGCGGGGGAGAGCACGGAGAGCTATTCAGGCCCGAGGGATTTTGACGGGGGATCCAAGTTTGGAGTGTGGCAGTTCGGAGGGGTGAGTAAGGAGTAACTCCCCCACTGACTACTCCTCACTGCCACACTCC